>NZ_JAMYSA010000004.1:0-136298 GCF_040321735.1 Mesorhizobium sp. M0293 | reverse complement strand
GTCTGTGCGCTCCCCACCCCCCCCCCGCTGCGGGGCGGTTTTGGGCCCGCGGGGGGGGGTGGGGGGGGGGGGGGGTTGTTTGTTTGGGGGGGCCGCCCCCCCGCCGCGCGGCCCCAATTCTCTCGGTCAGGGGAGGTAAACCTAATTCATCGGACCTTTTTCTCCGGGCTTGCCGGGCAGCTCCTCAGGGAACAATTCGTATTTCGCCTGCTTGTCGGCCGCGACAAAGACGCGTTCACGGATGATCGAGTCCTCGGCCCA
Source organism: Mesorhizobium sp. M0293 (assembly GCF_040321735.1). Classification (NCBI taxonomy): domain Bacteria; kingdom Pseudomonadati; phylum Pseudomonadota; class Alphaproteobacteria; order Hyphomicrobiales; family Phyllobacteriaceae; genus Mesorhizobium; species Mesorhizobium sp. M0293. The sequence goes on along the minus strand of NZ_JAMYSA010000004.1, from coordinate 136,037 downwards.
GTTGAACATGAAGATCGGCGTGCCCTGCGGAACGTTCGAGAAACGCTTGTTGACGATCAGCGCACCAGGATATTCCGTCAGACCGACATTGTAGACGTGTTCCGTCGAGATCTTCTGAAACTGTTTCATCAGGCTGGCGCGCTGGTCATTGTCCTGCGTCGAGACGAACTTGTTGACGATGTCGACGAGGTCCTTTTCGAAAGGCATCAAATCGACCTCACCGTTTTCCGGCGCGCGATGGTCCCAGCTGGTGCGCGGACCGACCGGGGCGAGCTGCTCGGTGTTCTGCACCACCGAGGTCAGTTCCTGGTCGTTGCGCCGGACCAGCCAGTCGAAGCGGCCGGAATATTGCGAAGCGTCGCGCTGAGTACCGTTGAGCCCGTTGAGCACGACCCGAATTCCAAGCTTTTCCATCTGGGCGACGACGCCTTCGGCAAGGCTCTTGTCGGTGGTATAGTCATTGTTGACCAGCATCACGATCTCGACATTCTTGCCGCCGGCGGTGCCAGCCGGGAAGTTCACGAACCCATCGCCGTCCGTATCCTTGAGGCCGGCCTTGGCGAGTTCGACCTTGGCGCCCTCGAGGTCGAAGGGGTAGTAGACGGTCGAATCGCGGTCATAGAAGCTGGTGCCCGACGACAGGCCGCCGGGATAGATGGCGGTGAACGGCCCCTTGACCAGCGAGTCGCCGAGCGCCTTGCGGTCGAGCGCCATGGTGACGCCCTTGCGGAAGTCCTCGTTGCGGTTCAGCTCGCGGATCGCCTGACCGCGCTCGTCCGGGTTGCCCCAGCCATTGGCGGAAAAGTTCATGCGCAAATTGTAGCCGATGAGTCGCGGGCCAAAGGCCAGCCGGGCCGGCGCATTTGCTTCCGCCGCGCGCTTCAGCGAGGCGACAAAGTTCTCCGGCTGCTCCAGATTGGAGAAGTCGGCCGAGCCGGCGACCGCCTGGACGTCGCGATCGGCCCAGGTCGACAGCTTGTACTGCAGCTCGTTGAGGTAAGGCAGCTGGTTGCCCTTCTCGTCGACTTTCCAATAATAGGGGTTGCGACGCAGGACGATGATATCGTCAGGCCGGTATTCGACGGGCACCCAGGCGCCCATGACTGGCAGATTCATATATTCCGGCGGGAAGGCGTTCTTGAACTGGTCGTAGGTGTTCTTCGAATATTTCGGATGCTGCGGCTTCAGGATATGCGCGGGGCCGGGACAGAACGTACCGTAGGCCATCGCGTAGAGATATTGTTTCGGAAACGCCTCCTTGAAGGTCCACTCGACGGTGTAGTCGTCGATCTTCTTCAGCGTCGTGCCGACACCGAAGGTTTCAGGCGTCGCTCCGTTCAGCGGCGAGACGTTCGGGTCGACGACCTCGTCGTCCCAGTAGAACATGACGTCGTCGGCATTGAAGGCAACGCCATCCGACCATTTGGCGCCCTCGACCAGGTGCATGGTCAGCTTGTGGCCGTCCTTCGACCAGTCCCAGTTCCTGGCCAGGTTCGGCAGCGGCTCGGTGTCCTTCGCCTCGACCTGGAACAGCGGCGCGGTGCGCGTCAGGCATTCGGAAAGGCCGATATCGATGCCGCCCCAGCCTTGGGTCTGGCCGGCGCCGTAGTTCCAGCCTTCCGGCCGGCCGCCGATGACATGGCGCATCGTATCGCCGTAGACGCCGATGCCGTCCTGCATGTTGCCCGTCTTGAAGACCAGCGGTTCTTTCGGCAGCCGGTCCTTGAGCGGCGGCAGCTTGCCGGTCTTGACGTATTTATCGGTGACCCAGTCGGGCTCGTGATATTCGGGCAGCGCCTTGAACTCCAGAATGGAGTCACGCGCGACATAGTTGATCTTGCCCTCGGCGGGGAACGGCGTTGGTGCCGGTGGAACCGTCGGCTCGGAAGCGTATGCATTGAGTGCCGAGACCGAGACGCTCAGCGCCAGTCCGGCAGCAAGGCCGATATTGCGTAAATTCCTCACTGTCTCTCTCCCTCTTGTTTATTCGGAGCAGTTTTGCCTGCTCCGCTTCTCCTCGAATTCAAACGGCTTCATGGCAGTGGATCCGCCTCCCGTGGATCCACCATCACCGCATGTGGTTTCAGCCGGCTTGCTTCAGCGCGGCTTTTTCGGCGCGCAATTCCTCGATCGAGCGAACGCTGCGTCGTGCGGCGCCCGCCCACTCGCGGGTCTTCACCTGAGATGTCGACAGTCGCTCTCTGGCGGCCGGAACCGCATGGGCGTATTGCGGCAGCCATGCTGCCTGGGCGACGACCATTTCGTCGACCATCTGCCAGACCTCCTCCGGCGTCGAAACCGCGCCGACCAGCGGGTCATGCAGCACGGCGAGCTTCAACAGATCGATGTCGCCTGATATCGCCGCATGCACCGACATGCGCTGGACGTTGATCGAGGAGATGCAGGTGGCGGCGCAGGCTTCCGGCAGCGTGATGCCGGCAGCCATGTTGATGCCGAAACGGTCGACGAAGCCGGGCGACTCGATGATGGCATCCTGCGGCAGGTTGGTGATCACCCCATCGTTCTTGACATTGAAGTGGCCGCGATAGACGCGGTTCGTCTCCAGCGCCTCCAGTATGTGGCTGGCATGCTCGTTGGAGCGTTTCTCCTGGTCGATCGGCTTTGACGCCGCTTCGAGGAACTGCGGATACTCCGTCTCGAACCAGTTGCGGGTTTCGGTGGAATAACGAAGATAGCCGCCCGTTTCACCGTGGATCCAGTCGGACATGTCGATCCAGCGCGTAATCTCGTCGGGACGTTTGCGATACCAGGGCAGATATTCGGAAAGATGGCCGTTGCTTTCGGTCGAATAGACGCCGAAGCGCTTCAGGACATCGATGCGCAGCTTCTCCTGTTGCGAATAGACCGGATGCGCCTCGAAGGCGGCCACCAATTCATCCTTGCCGATGGGGCGGCCGTTCAGCCGCAGGTCGATGAACCAGGTCTGGTGGTTAATGCCGGAACAGACATAGTCGAGTTCCTGCCTGGACTTCGCGCCGAGGACCTCGGCGATCTGCTCGGCTCCGTGCTGGACCCCGTGGCAGAGCCCGACGGTGTCGACCTTGCCGTATTCGATCGCTGCCCAGGTGTTCATAGCCATCGGGTTGGCGTAGTTCAGGAATTTGACGTTCGTCTCGGCGACCTCGCGGATGTCCTTGCAGAAATCCAGGATCACCGGGATGTTGCGCTGGCCATAGAGAATGCCGCCGGCGCAGATCGTATCGCCGACGCACTGGTCGATGCCGTATTTAAGGGGAATGCGGATATCGTCGGCATAGGCTTCCAGACCGCCGACCCGCACGCAGCTGATGACATAGCGTGCGCCTTCGAGCGCCTTGCGGCGGTCGGTGGTCGCCGTCACCCTGGTCGGCAATCTGTTTGCCTCGACGATCCTGTCGAGGATCGCTTTGATCATCTGGAGATTGTGCTCGCTGACGTCGGTCAGCGCGAATTCGATGTCCTTGAATTCGGGCACGCACAGGATGTCGGTGAACAATTTCTTGGTGAAGCCGACGCTGCCTGCACCGATGATAGCGATTTTGAAACTCATCAGCCGCACCTCATTCCATTCGAATTGCAGGCAAGGAATGACAATGGGAAGTTGTAGCCACATGCCGTGACATGTATGCACGACAAGCCGGAATCCGGCCTGCCAACCTCCCTGTCCGCTCCTCGACTACGGATCTCTCTCGCTTTTCGACGGGGATTATGCGCTTATTCGCGAGCGCGACCAGAGAAGGATTATGCTTTCGAGGGTAATTTTGTGCTGCATGATTTGATAGCCAACGGACAATCCATGCGCACGATCTCGCTGCCGCGCGGTCGCCAGCGCCTGCACGCCATGCCGACGAGCACGGGCTATGAGGTGCGCGAGGACGAGATCTACGATTGGGACGGCCGCAAGCGCGGCCAGACACCGTTCACGGTGCTCCAGCACACGATCAGCGGAGCCGGCCGGCTGCGCTACGAAAACCGCAACTACCGCCTGCAGAAGAACGACACATTGCTGGTGCTGGTGCCGCACAACCACCGCTACTGGCTGGCTGGGGATGAGCGCTGGGAGTATTTCTGGATTTCGATGAACGGCGAGGAAGCGCTGCGCATCCACAAGTCGATCCTCAGCGTCTCTGGTCCTGTATTTCGGCTGCAGCCGGCGACGATCGATCATCTTGCCGATTGCAGCCTGCGCCTGATCAAAGGGGCCGCTTCGCCGGGTGCTGCTTCGGCGATAGCCTACGAGGCTGCGATGGCGCTCTATGACGATGTCTTCGGCTCCCACGCCTTTGCCGAAAAACAGAGCGTCATGCAGCCGGTCATCGATCACATTGGTGCCAATCTCGACAGACCGCTGCCGGTGGCGGACCTGGTCCAGATCAGCGGGCTCAGCCGGGCCCATTTCTCACGCTGTTTCGCTGAGAGCGAAGGCCTGCCGCCCGCCGAATTCGTGCTGCAGCAGCGCCTGCAACGCGCGGCGAAGCTGCTGACCAAGGCGGATTTCCTGCCGGTGAAGGAAGTCGCCATCCTGTGCGGCTTCGAGGACGCGAACTATTTTTCAAAGGTCTTCCGCCGCTGCTACGGCATCACGCCAAGCCAATTCCGCACCACCGGCATGTATGCCAACATGCGAACGCCGGCCAGGCGCGGCGTCAGGGTCTCCAATGACGAGACCTGACGTCGCGCCGTCAAACAAGGCAGCTAAACTAGGCAGCGCGCAGACTGCCGCCATCCAGCCATTCGAGATCGGCCGGTGAAAGCGTGATGTCGAGGGCGAGTAGGCTGTCGTCCAACTCGTCAAGCGTGCGCGGCCCGATCAGTGGGATGGATGGAAAGGGCTGAGCGAGCACATAGGCGAGCGCTATATGGATTGGGCTCTTGCCCAGTCTCGCGGCAAGTTCGATCGCCCGGTCGCGGCGGCCGAAATTCCGCTCCGAGTACCAGACCCGCACCAGTTCCTCATTGTCGTGCTTGTTGCGTCCGGCGCGATCGGTGAAGAAGCCACGCCCCTGGCTCGACCAGGCGAAATTCGGCATCTGCCTGGATGTCAGCCAGGCCTTCCACGCATCCGTGGAGGACGTGACGCAGCCAGCCCAGATCGGCTCCAGCATTTCGGCCAGCGAGAAATTGTTGGACAGCGCGCCGGGCTTTTGCTTGCCGGTGCGTTCGGCATAGGCAATCGCCTCATCCATGCGTTCCATTGTCCAGTTCGAGCCGCCGAACGGGCCGCGGATGCGGCCAGCCTTCACCTCGCGATCCATCGCATCGACGAATTCGCCGACCGGCACATCCGGATTGTCGCGGTGCATGAAATAGACGTCGACGTGGTCGGTTTGCAGGCGGTCGAGCGACTGGTCGAGCTGCTTGCCGATCACGTCGGGGTAGCAGAGCGGTGAATGCGCGCCCTTGGCGATGACCACCGATTGCGCGCGCACGCCGCGGTTTTTCAACCACTCGCCAAGCAGCTTCTCGGTATAGCCGGCGCCGTAGACATAACCGGTATCGAAGAGATTGCCGCCAGCCTCGAAAAAGGCGTCGAGCAGGATCGAGCCTGAGGAAAACGTACGGAAATCCTCGAAGCCGAGCGCCACCACCGATGCCGGCTTCGACAGGCCAGGGATCATGCGCTTGGCGATCGCCGTCCCACCCGATAGCAAAGGCCGGCCGGAGATGGTGTTGATGCGTTGCTGGGCCTTCTCGATCCCGTATTCGAGGCCGGCTGCCGCCCGCCATCTGTCCAGCACACGCAAGGTGCCGAGGCTTTCCGCCCAGGCCATGCCCGGCCAGGCGAATTCCTGCCGTCCGGCGCGGATGGCCTCACCGGCTGCGTCGACCTCGAAGGAATAGACATGGCGCTTCTCGTTGACGCTGATGGTCTCGCGCGTGCCGTCGGATGCAAAGACGTCGATCTGGCCGAGACCAACGTCGCGGTTGCCGCCGGCGAACCAGAAGTCCGGCACCTCGATGCGGCCTTTGGTGCCGAGGATGCGCAGAACATTGTCCTGGTTAAGCGAGATGCTGCAGGAGACTTCGGCGACAATGCCACCCGGGAAATGCAGCAGCGCCGAGGCCCATTCGTCGACGCCGGACTGGCCAAGATGGGCAGTACCGACCACCTTGTCAGGCTCGGCGAAGGATTTTCCGGCTGCGGCGCCGGCAATCAGCCGCACCATCGAGACGGGATAGCCGCCGACGTCAAGAATGCCGCCGCCGGCGAGATCGTTGGCGTAGAGCCGGTGCTCCGGCATGAAGCGCGGCATCGCAAAACCAAAGCTCGACTTGATCATCCTGATCTCGCCGATGACGCCCGATCTGATCAGTTCCACCAGCTTCAGCGTCTGCGGATGCAGCCGGTACATGAAGGCTTCGCCGAGAAACGTGCCGGCCTTGCGCGCGGCATGCATCATGGCGTCGGCCTCGAAGGCGGTCAGCGCTAGCGGCTTTTCGCACAGCACATGCTTTCCGGCCTCGGTCGCCTTGATCGCCCATTGCGCATGGCCGGGATGCGGTATCGAAATGTAGACCGCGTCGACGTCGGGATCGGCGAGCAAGGCATCGTAGCCGTCGAGGATGCGGGCGCCGGGAAAACTCTCAGCGAGGCCAGGCTTGGCGGGATTGCGGGCACCGATGGCGACCAGCTTTCCGGTGCGCGAATCGGCCACGCCGCCGGCAAAGGACTGGGCGATGCTGCCCGGACCGAGAATGCCCCAGCGAATGGGCGTGGTTGCAGTCATTGTCATTCTCCTTGGAGGCTGGAAAGGACGGCCGGTCAGCGCAGCCGCAGTCCTTTTTCATCGAACAGGTAGGATTTGCGGATGGAAACGGTGATTTCGGACGTATCGGGAACCTTTGCCGCGTCGCGCTGGATCACCACGTCTTCACCATTGGCCGTTCTGGTGTAGAGGAAGCTCGTGCCGCCGAGGTGCTCGACCACGTCGATGCCGACGACGAGGTCGGCGCCCCCTTCTCCCGCACTGCCGAAATGTTCAGGCCGCACGCCGACGATGACCTTGCTCCCCGTTTCGGGCATGGCGCCTGTCAGCGGCTGGGTGAAACGGGTCTTCTCCTGGCCCGCCAGTTCGACGATCACGCCACGCGCATCGTGCCCGACAATATGAGCCTTGATGAAGTTCATCTTCGGCGAGCCGACAAAGCCCGCCACGAACTGATTGTCGGGATTGTCATAGAGATCGAGCGGCCGGCCGATCTGCTCGATATGGCCGGCGCGCATCACGACGATCCTGTCGGCGAGCGTCATCGCCTCGGTCTGGTCGTGCGTGACATAGATCATGGTGGCGCCGAGTTCCTTGTGCAGCCGAGAGATCTCGACCCGCATCTGGACGCGCAGTTCGGCGTCGAGATTAGAGAGCGGCTCGTCGAACAGGAAGACCTGCGGCTCGCGCACGATGGCGCGACCTATGGCGACGCGCTGGCGCTGGCCGCCGGAGAGTTTTTTCGGGCGCCTGTCCATCAATTCGCTGATGCGCAGGATCTCGGCCGCCCGCTTCACCCGCCGATCGGTGTCGGCTTTCGGGTTACCGGTCATGCGCAGCCCGAAGCTCAGATTCTGTTCGACGCTCATGTGCGGATAGAGCGCATAGGACTGGAACACCATGGCGATGCCGCGGTCCGCCGGCTCGACATCGTTCACAACCTTGCCGCCGATGGCGATCTCGCCGTCGCTGATATCCTCGAGCCCGGCGATCATTCTGAGCAGCGTGGACTTGCCGCAGCCGGAGGGGCCAACGAAGACGACGAATTCGCCGTCCTTGATGTCGATACTGGCGCCATGGACGACCTCGAAGACGCCGAAGCGCTTGACGACATTGTTCAGCGTAACCGTTGCCATTCTGCCCCTTACTTGACCGCGCCTGCGGCGATGCCGGCGATGAAATGGCGCTGCAGCAGCACGAAGACGACGAGCATCGGTACCGTCAGCATCACCGCGCCCGCCATGATGCCGCCCCATGACACCTTGGTGAGGCCGATCAGCGTGCCGAGTGCAACCGGCGCCGTCATCGAACCGGGCTGGCTGTTGATCAAAAGCGGCCACAGATAATTGTTCCAGGAGGCGAGGAACAGGATGATGGCGAGCGCTGCCAGCATCGGCCGCGCCAAGGGCAGCGCGACGAAAAGGAAGATGCGCCATTCCTTCACGCCTTCGACGCGCGCCGCATCGAAGAGGGCGGCCGGCATCATCGAAAAACTCTGCCGCATGAACAGCACGCCGAGCGAATTGAACAGCGGCGGCACGATCAGCGCCACCCAGGTGTTGGCGAGCTTGAAGTCGCGCGCCACCATAATGAATTGCGGGATCAGCACGACCGCATAAGGAAGCGTGATGGTGCCGAGGATGATGGCGACAACCGCGCCCTTGCCGAAGAACTGGTAGCGCGCCAGCGCCCAGCCGGCCATCGACGTCAGCAGCACCGACAGGAATGTGTAGGTCACCGCCACCGATACCGAGATGCCGATGGCGCCGACGAAGTTGGTGTCCCGCTGCAGATTGTTGAAATTGTCGATGAAATTGCCGTGCGGCAACATCTCGATGCCGGGGCTGAAGATGCCGTTGTCCGGCATGGTCGAGAACACCACCATCATCCACAGCGGAAACAGCCAGATCAGCGCCAGCGGCGTCAGGAACAAATGCAGCGCGATGCTGCGTCCCAGCCTGGCGGAGGAGCGCGAACTCATTTCGGTTCCCTCGTCAGCCACAGCTGCACCAGCGTGATGGCGATCGCCAGACCGGCCATGGTGTAGGCAACGGCCGACGCGTAGCCGAAATTGAGCGACCGAAAACCCTGGCGGTAAAGCAGCAGGCCAAGCGTCTCAGTGCCGCCGCCCGGTCCGCCGCGCTCGGTGATCAGGAACGGCTCGGTGAACAGCTGCATGGTGCCGATGATCGACAGCACGAGGCAAAACACGATGACCGGCTTGAGCAACGGCAGGGTGATGTAGAAGAACTGCTTGAGCTTGCTGACGCGGTCGAGCGTCGCCGCCTCGTAGACATCCTCGGGAATGGACTGCATGCCGGCGAGCAGGATGATGGCGTTGTAGCCGGCCCAGCGCCAGGTCACCGCGATCATGATCAGCGCCATCGCCGGCGTGACGTTGGAGAACCAGTCGATCTTAGGCAGGCCGACGCTGTTCAGGAGCTTGTTTATGATGCCGAAATCGAGGTTGAACATCAGCCGGAACACCGCCGAATAGGCGACCTCGCCGACCACCACGGGGGCGAAGAAGGCAAAGCGGTAGAGGCCGCGCGCCTTCAAGAGCGGCGAGTTCAACAGCACCGCCATGACCAGCGCCAGCGAGATCATCACCGGCACCTGGATGACAAGGATGAGCAGCGTGTTCTTAAGCGCGTTGAAGAAGGCCGGGTCGCCGATCAACCGGCCCCAGTTGAAGCCGGGCGCGAACCGCCACGGCACGGTGCGCGTCGCCTGGAAGGAGATCATGAAGGAGCTGATGATCGGCCACACCCAGAAGACCGCAAAGATCAGCAGATAGGGCGCGAGGAAGCGATACGCCGTGGCATTCTGATGGCGCATTGCTGCCTCCTTTCCGCGTTCAAGGGTGGCGCGCCCTGCTGAAACGCGCGGCGCGTTCGGTCGCGGGGCAGCATCATGCCGCCCGCGACCATCACGTCCAGATCAAGATTTGACGGGCAATCCGGTCGCCGCGGCGATCTGGCTTGCGGCGTCGTCGAGCGCTGCCTTGGCATCGGGATAGCCGCCGGCCAGGTATTTGGTCTGCACGGCGCGGACGATGATTTCGGCATCGCTCTGGAACGGTGTGCCGCGGCTCGGAACAACTTTCGGCAAGGTGCCGAGGATGTCCTTCCACACCGCCTGGCCGCCCCAATAGGGCAGGCCTTCCGAGACATAGGGGTCATTGAGGGCCGACACCAGCGACGGCACCAGGCCGAACTCTTTCAGCATCGTGATCTGGCCCTCATTGGTTCCTAGCGTGTACTTGAGATAGGCGTAGGCAGCCTCCTTGTTCTTGGACGCTGATGTGATGGCCAGCGAGGACCCGCCGAGATTGGCGGCACGCGGACCGTCGGCGGTGAGGCTCGGCATCAGATAGACGCCCCATTTGCCGTTTTCACCGGCCGATTCCGTGCGGATGGTGCCTTCATACCAGCCGCCATAGATCTGGGTGGCGACGGTGCCGGCAGTGTTGTTCGTGATCTTGGTACCCCAGTCGGCCGACGAGATGATGCCGGCGTCCTTCATCTCCTTGACCTTGGTCATGGCGTCGACGCATTTGGGCTGGTTGACCGTGATAGACTGCCCGTCGGCGGAGAAATAGGCACAGCCTTGTTCGTTGGCGATCATGCGGAAGAATTCCGAGTCGCCGTTGAAATCGGCGTTGGTCATGGTGACGCCCGGATTGGCGGCCTGGATCTTCTTGCCTGCGGCGATGAAATCATCCCAGGTCTTGATCGACGCCGGATCGACGCCAGCCTTTTCGTAGAAATCGCGGCGATAGAACGCGGCGACCGGGCCCGAATCCCACGGCATCGAGTAGGCCTTGTCGCCGACTTCGAGTTCGGTGCGTTTGAAGTCGGGGAATTTCGCCTGGTCCTCGGCAGTGTAGCCCAGCGTATGCAGATCGACGAAGCAGTCGGGGAACTGGCTCCAGTAATTCTCGGCCTCACCATTCTCGATGGTGACGATGTCGGGCAGGCCGACGCCGCCGGCGGCGCAGCCGGCGATCGACTTGTCGTAGGTCGGTTGGTTGCCGAGATCCTGGACCGTGACCTTGACGTCGGGAAATTGCTTGTTGAAGCCGGCAATGGTCGCCTTCAGCGATGAAGCCGCGACATTCCAGCTCCAGATGGTGATTTCGCCGGATTGCGCGAAGGCCGGGGCAGAGCCCAGGGCAAGCACGAGCGCGGCGCAGGTCATTGTGATGCGCATAGAAATCCTCCCATTTCATTTGCTCTCTCACTGTGAGCATGCCTAGACTATGCAGTGGGCAGGGCCTGTCGCCGTCAAAGGGAATATGAAATTGGCGGAAAGTAAGATGCCGGAACGTCCGTTTTATCAGCCTGGCGCCAGCAGCGTGGAAGGCCTGCCGCTGGCCTTGCAGATGTTTCACAACCATCCGCTCGTGATGCTCAAGCCGCATTGGCATGCCCAGGTCGAGGTCAATTTCATTGTGCGCGGCAGCGTGCATTACCGCATGAACGAACATGAGATCGCACTGTCGGCAGGCGACATGTGCCTGTTCTGGGGCGGTCTGCCGCACCAGATGGACGATCTCTCGGACGACGCCATCTATGCCGGAGCGCATCTGCCGCTGGTGCATTTCTTTCGCCTGCATTTGCCGACGGATGTCCGCCATCGGCTGATGACGGGCGCCACGCTGGTGACCGGCGCGACCGATCCGGCGGACCACCACAATTTCGAGCGCTGGAATCGCTACTTCCGCTCGGGCGATCCGGCCATGATCGAGCATGCCGTGAACGAGTTGCTGCTCAGACTGGAGCGGGTGCGGTTCGAGCCCTACCGGCTGGTGCCGGAAACCGCACCCGGGCAGGAAACCGGCAGCCCCTTCGACCAGCAATCGTCGCGCAATGTCGGGCGCATGTGCGATTTCATCGCCGAGAATTTCCTCTACGACATCGACTGCGTGAACATAGCGGCCGCCGCCGACATCCATCCCAAATACGCCATGAACCTGTTCAAGAAATCGACCGGCATGACGCTCAACGAATATGTCAACCTGCTGCGGCTGAGCTATGCGCAAGCGCTCTTGATGCACCAGGACGCCAATGTGCTGCGCGTCGCCATGGACTCGGGCTTCGGCTCGCTCAGCGCCTTCAACAAGTCGTTCCGCAAACTGGCCGGCATGTCGCCCTCCGATTTTCGCAGAGGCGTGACCGGCGCCAGATAGATAGCGGCGACCAGCGGCGCGCCTGGTGCCGCGAAAGCAGTGCTGCGCCTCGGTCGCTGGCTAAAAGACGCGTCACGGCATGTCAGCCCCCCAATAACGGCGCGGGCAAGGGTGACGAAGGCCGGATCGTGCCATGCTGTGCGCCATTGCGGCCATGCGAGCGGCATGGAAACCGGGGCACTGCACAGCATCGCTTTTCCTGTCTGAAATCGCCACCTAGGCGCTGGACAGGCCGAATTCCCGTGCTATAACCCACGCGCTTTCAAGGGGCGCCCCCACGGCGCCTCGATGAAATCCGGTCAACGAGTTTTCGTTTTGCCGGAACAGGCCCAGATAGCTCAGTTGGTAGAGCAGCGGACTGAAAATCCGCGTGTCGGTGGTTCGAATCCGCCTCTGGGCACCATCCCCTCTTCTCCCGACACTCCCTTTCGCCGAACCTTTTACGCTGCAATTTCTGCAAGCGACTGGAATTGTTGATCTTTTGCGGTCGCCTTGCGCAATTTAGCGGGACAGGGAGCGCTTCGGGCGCATTTGGTCCAACGAGGCGGGGGGATGGTATTTCCGTTGGTATTCGACATCCTGATGGTATCTAAACAGCCAAGGGAGACCTGACGAATGCCCCTCTCCGACGTGAAATGTCGAAACGCCCGCCCTGCTTCCAAACTCGTGAAATTATCTGACGGAGGCGGGCTGCAGCTATGGGTACAGCCCACGGGCTCTCGCCTCTGGCGGGTCGCCTACCGCTTTGAGGGCAAGCAGAAACTGCTCGCGCTGGGCAGCTATCCCCTTATCTCTCTCGCCGAGGCACGGGAGGCGCGCGATGATGCTAAAAGGCTCCTGCTAGCTGGCGTCGACCCTGGAAAGGAACGCAGCTTGCGGAAGGCCGATTCGGCTAAGGACTCCTTTCGCTCAATCGCGGACGAATATGTCGACAAGCTAAAGAAGGAGGGACGTGCCGACCGGACGATCAGCAAGGTCAAATGGCTGCTCGACTTTGCCTATCCGATTATCGGCGATAAGTGCATTCGGGAGATCGATACGGCCACCATCCTTGCCGCCCTCCGTCGCGTTGAGGTTCGCGGTCGATACGAGTCGGCCAGGCGACTGCGCTCCACCATCGGCAGCGTGTTTCGATACGCAATCGCCACCGCACGCGCCGAGACAGATCCGACCTTCGCCCTCAGAGGCGCACTCATCAGTCCGACGGTAACGCCTCGCGCCGCGATTACCGATCAGAAGGCCTTGGGCGGTTTGCTGAGGGCGATCCATGCATTTGACGGACAGCCTACAACCCGAGCCGGTCTGAAGTTGATGGCTCTGATGTTTCCCCGCCCCGGCGAGCTTCGCTCCGCTGAATGGGAAGAGTTCGATTTTGAAAGCTCGGTATGGACCATCCCTGAAGCACGCATGAAAATGCGACGTCCGCACCGCACACCCCTGTCAAAGCAGGCGATCAGCGTCCTGACTTCACTGAGAGAAATCTCTGGTGATGGATCGCTGCTGTTTCCTAGTGTTCGATCGGCTTCGCGTCCGATTTCCGACAATACCCTTAACGCCGCACTGCGTCGTATGGGTTACAGCAAGGAAGAAGCTACCGCGCATGGTTTTCGAGCAACGGCATCAACTCTGCTGAACGAATGCGGCAAGTGGCATCCGGACGCGATAGAGCGGCAGCTGGCCCACATCGAGAACAACGACGTTCGGCGCGCCTACGCCCGGGCAGAGCACTGGGACGAGCGCGTCGAGATGATGCAGTGGTGGGCCGATTATCTGGATGAACTCAAGAGCAAAAACCTGCGGGTGATCTCAATCGAGGGACGCCGCAAGCCTGCTGTCCACACACCAACGCGACCATCCACTTTGAACCCAACAGCCGCCGTTCATCAAACGCCGATACAAACCTCCAACCGGCGGAAATCATACTGACCGTCGAAAAACGCCACAACTCGACGCCAAATCGTAGGCCCGCATTGTCAGATTTTCCGGAGAGAAAGTTGACAGCGTTCGGCGGGAAGCTGCCGTTCTGCAGCCCCATTTCCGTCATTCAAGCTGCCGATGGCCGGTTCCGAAACCGGCCATCTACCCGGCCCGGGGCCGCGCGCTATTAGAGCGAGAATCCCGTGGGCAGTGTGCGGTCCGTCCATTTCGCCGGCATAGTCCGTGGATCCGCTATCCCCGCCCGACTTTAACCTCCACAACCTTCCTCTCCATAGATCCGGGACAAGCCCTTGATGCGCGTCGCGATCGCGTCGACGAGGCGACAAACGATCTCATGGATGATCCCCTCCTGGCGAAGCTCTTGGGCGCACTCCGATGCCATATCGGGCATCACCGCGAGCTGATGGCGGATGGTCCGCACCGTGTACTCGCCGCCAACCTTTGCTGAGGACGCACAGCGCCCCCAGTGGCGCGGCATGATCTCCTCGATGGGATAGACTCTGTCGATCTTCATCGCCAGTTTAAGGTCGCGCATCTCAGATTGGATCTCTCCCCCGAGGTGCGGCAGAATGGAGGAGATGTCGTAGAGCGGAGCTAGGCGGGCCTCGCCCTGGGCACCGAGCAGTATCGAGTAGTTCTTTGCATGCGCGTCCGTGCCGACGATGATCCAGTTGAAGACGTTCGCGGCCATGAAGATCTGACGGTCTTGGACGGGGTCGAGGGAGGCCGACAGCACCCTTCTGGAGATCGTCGTGATACCTGGCCCACCCTGGTTCTCGTACTTGAGCGTCGGCATCACCGACAGGGCCTGGCACATGTCCTCCTGATGGATGCGGATGGTCTTGCCCTCGATGTTGCGGCGGTCGTAGCGCTCGATAACGATCGCCTTTTCGCCTGCGAAGTCGAGAACCTGGCTATGTGCAGCGTCCATGCCGAGCTTGGATGCAAGCTGCAGGCAGAAATGCTCGTTCTCGGTATGCCCGTGCAAGTGCGGCAAAGGCGGCTTGAAGATGTGTGTCGTGGGTGTGTCGCCTAGAGGGATCCCCCAGCGATTGCTGCCCTTGTCGAAATGGAACGCCGTCTTTGCCTGCGCACCAGCGAGACTGAACTGACCAGGATCGCCAATTCGCCGGGTCGCTGCACCATCCTTGCGCAGGTCGCGCAGGCGGTCGCCGATCTGCGCCTCGGTGAGCAACTCCACGTTCTCGCCGCGGGAAACCTGGTCGCCACGAGGAAGGAACTGGACGGCGCCGGCGCAGTCGCGGCCGACATTCTTGAGCAGGGCAAACGGGTTTCGCGCGGAGACCTGGAACCTCTGCGCCCATCTGGCGAGGGTCTGCTCATTATCCGGCAGCAGACCCCAGAGGAATGCCTCGACGACCTTGCCCTCGTATGTCCTGGTGATCGTCGGCATGGACAGGGAGAGCGGGATCGCCACCCGGCCCTCCATCCATGCCTCGTGATAGGAGAACGAAAGCTTGCCGCCCTGCAGGTGGTGGAGCCACCCAACCAGTCTGCCAGCGATATAGACGTCGAGGGTGTCGATGGGGTTCACCATGATCATCGTCACCTAGAGCTTGTAGGGAATCTCGTCGTCGTCATCGTCGACATGCCGTTCATCGGCATTATGATGATGATCAGCAGCCGACGTCGGCGCCGGCGGGATCTGAAAGTCCAGCTCCACACCAAGCGTGGTCAGCGCCAGCAGCACGTTGCCGATCTCGGCGCTGGGCTTGCCGTTCTCGATCCACGACACCCACGTCTGCGTGGTGTTGATCATCTTGGCCAAGGCAGCCTGGGACAGGCCGCGCCGGGTGCGGGCCTCCTTGATCAGGATACCAATGTCGCGAGCTGTTCTGATCTTCATGGCCTATATGATTTTTCTGCCTGAGCTAGCCCGATATAGGACCCTATATGACGGGTGTCAATATACGCTGGTATATCAATTTACCGCTATATATAGGTTGCCATATCGGCAGTCCCCATATACGAGCCGATATAAACTGCGCCATGCAAACATTTTCGGCATGTGCGATCAAACCTTTCGACACGGTACCATCGAGAATGACCGCGCGCTGGTCGAGAACTGGAACGACGTTGTTGGGCCGGGAGCGGACCGTCCCCATTTGGAGGAGATCGCAACAAGCTGTCGTTAGGCAGCTGACTCTGATCAGAGGCGAGCGCTTTCACTACCAATCTCGAGCAGGTCTTCACAATCATGTAGCCAAGCTGACAATGTCGCGACAGAAACTTCAACATCTGCAGCTGTCCTGAGGGCGCACTCCCAGACGATGGCGACCCGCCACTCCATTTCCCGGAGCACGGTGACCGCTGCAGCATCACGACGCACATTTTTGGCAAATTTCTCCTGCCAGAATTCGGGACGTGTCGCGGGCATGGTCGCATAACGGCATCCGGGGTGGCGATGCCAGAAGCAGCCATGAACAAAGATGGCGGCGCGAAAGCGAGGCAGGACGACGTCTGGATTGCCCGGCAATTCCTTCGCGTGGATTCGGAATCGCAGCCCTCGTGCATGCAGCGCGGCACGCAGGCGACGCTCCGGCCGCGTGTTCCTGCCGCCGATTCCCGCCATCATGCGCGACCTTGTATCGTTGTCGACGATATCGATCATTTGACGCCTGGATTTATTGAGGCCGCCTACCGGGCTTGGGACAACTTCACAAAGCAGCCCTAAACCATTACCTCAAGGGCTGCAGAATGGGCCTGCACCGGTCCCCAACTGGAGCCGGTGGCCATTGCGGAGTGCCCTGCCTGCCTGCTGACCCCTGTTTCGCACTAGCGCCGGCATTGATCAAGCAAATGCGTGGCCTTCTCACGTAGGACGCTCGATCGCCGCCGTCAGTCTTGTCGATCGGCCTTCAACCTGAGCCATTCCGCCTCGATGACGCCCACTCGCGCGAACGATGTGCCGATGTCCTGAGCGATACGCTGGGCATGAGCCGGTTTGAGCTGCGCGATCCACTGCGGGTCCCTACTCTTTCCGGTAAAAGCGAAATCCTTGCCGCCACCGGCGGTCACCATGCGCTGGTCACCGGCCTGAAAATCATCAAGCCATAGCTGATCACGTGGCTTCCCCAGGCTGAACAGTTCGACGAAGCCCTCTTTTGCCGGCAATTCGACCACGATGCCCTTGCCCTGACCTTTGCCGACACTAGGTCGAAGGTCCCAGAACGGGAACTGGTACCAAGCGCCGGGCTTCAGCCGGACACAGTCACAGAGCGGCATCAGACATATCGCATACCGTATCTCATCGGGCTTGCCTTCCACCGGCTTGGCGTACCGCACGATAGTCCCGAAATCGAGGTATCGATCCTTACCGTATTGGGTCCGAGAGGCGTAGAGGGCGGCCAATCGTTGCGCCGCGAAGGCTTTCCCAGGGTCGAGCTCGTCGTGGAGATCCTTCAGCTGCTTCGGGTTCAGCTCAATTTCCTTGCGAACGTCAACCGGCCCCTCCTTCAGAAGCTTAATAGGGTACTCACCCGGCTTGGTCGCCGCCTTGGCCTTGGTCACCCAGGCAGTTCTGATCGTCATGGCGTCGATCGCGTCCTCGGCAATCTTGGTAGCATCGGTCAGACTGATGCTGGTGTCGATCATGACAGCGAGCGCTTCCTCGGCCAGGAGCTCTGGAATCTGCTCGAAGGCATCGTCACCGGGATAGATGAGGCCACGGTGGGTGAGGAATGCGCCGTCCATATCCTTGCGGAACTTGTCCAGGATCTTCTTGGTATTGGTCCGGACGCTCGCCAGCCCGTGCAGGGCCATGGAGGGTAGGATACCCTCGTGCATACGCGCGAATTCGGTGATAATGCGGTCTGCTAGGTCGACTTCCTTCACCTCGGCCTTATTCTGATCAGCCGGGCGTCCGGTGGTCGACGGTTTGCCGAGAACGATGATGCGCGACGACCCGGCATTCAGGTCGAAAGGACCGTCAGTCTTGATGTCGAGCCCTTGCTGTTTGAGTGTGTCATACAGCTGAGAGGCGACATGTTGAAGGTTGGGGGTGGAGGTGTAGACGGCGCATAGTCTCACGTGATGCGGCACCGTAGTCTGAGCCGCCGTCATGAGGTGGCCAAGCAATTCGATGACCTTCTTGCCGGGCTCGCCGTGAAAATCCCAATCTAGGATCACAGCATCGGCGCGCTCGCATAGCTTAAAAATCTCCGATTCCGGGTCGGTATCGAAATTCCTCGACGGCTCGTAAAGGGCGCAGACCATACGCTGCCTGGCAAAGCTCTCCACCAACTGCTTCGGATGGTACAGGCCGCCCGCCGGATCGACTGTCTTGACCGCCTTCTCGTCATCCGCTGGCCGTGCCGCATGATCCGCCGGTTCGGAAGGCTGCATCACCTTGGCGTAAACCTGCATACGCCGGGGGCCGATATCGCCGACTTTGACGTCTTCTGTCGCCTCGCGCACGGGCACATATATCTCGTCATCAACGAACACCACGCTTTGCAAGTATTTGCGCGCGGCGGTCAGAGCGAATTCCTGTGCTGACGTCACTTACGGGCCTCGATGTTCTTAATGCTGATGGCGAAGGTGATGGCGTAGTCCGCCCGCGGCGGTTCGCTCAGAGCCAGGGACAACCCTTCGGCTTCGAGGGCTTTGGCGGAGATGAACAGGCCGAGACCCCGACCGCCGGTCTTGCGACTGAAACCCCGCTCGAAGATGCGCTGGCCGTCAACCGGCTCGATCGCTGGCCCGTTGTTCGAAATATAAATCCCATTCGCATCCGCATGGAGCTCGATCCGTCTGTCCGAGGATACCGAGTTCAACCAGTGGAGGGCGTTGTCGACTATGTTGATGACCGCCGGATACAGCGTCGAAGGGTAGCACTCGACAACGGCATCGACGAACGCGTCCGTGGGGATCAATTCTACCTTGTGGCGTTCGAGCCGGTTGGCGAATAGGTCGTTGCAGTAGTTCAGAATTTCGCGCCCGTCGATCCTTACCGCCGCTCGTTGCAAGCGGCGTTGCAACGGAGTGAACAAATTCAGATGTCCGTCGAGGTGCTCGAAATTGGATCTGATCGACTCGTAAAGCGGCCGCAAGCCGTCGCTTCGGCGTGAAATCTGGCCCAGTTCCTGAATGCTTCTCCGGACGCGTTTAATCGAGGCGGCGAATTCGTGGTTGATGATGGCGACGGCCAGGCCTAGCTGAACCATCTCGAAATCCTCGTCGGCCTGCTCTTCGAGCGCCAACATCCGCTCTTCCATTGCCTGCATGACCTGCGCCGGTTCCTCACCGTCGGAGGCCCGCAGGTTTTCGGCCAAGGAAGCCAGCATATCGCGCGCAGCCATCAATGCATCGCGATGGCGCCCTTCAATTTCCGTCAGTTGGTCTTCCCAACGGCGTCTCATTTCGTCGATGCGCTCGGGGTCCATACCCGCGAGATCAGTTCGATTGAGGTCCGCCTCGATGGCACGAACGGTTTCATCGAGGGCCAGGCGGGCTCGCTCGGTAATCGTCAAAACGGTCTGTCGTGTATCGGCCGCTGTGGCGTTGGCCTGACGGCTCGCTTCGGCCAGGTCTTTCTTGCGTTCGTTGGCGAGCGACTTGATTCGCTCCTCGAGCCGCTTGCGCTGGTCGACATAGACCCGTGCCTGTTCGGCTACCGCGCCGAGCGTTCTGGCGACCTGCTGCTCGAACGGAGCGAACACTTCGGCCTCAAGGCGTTGCCTCTCAAGGGCATAGCCATCCCAATCACGCTGCAGTTCCTTACCTAGAGCCACGCCGGCGGGTCGTTTCTTGGTGTATTTCTGCCTCAGCTCGGAGATCGACTTGATAGCTTCCTGCTCTGCGCGGATAAGCGCAGTTGCGGCTTTATCCTGATCGGGAAGTTTGGCAGCTGCGTCCATGCGCGATTGGGTCAGGTGCATTAGGTTCGCGACTTCCGACGTCGGCAGGCCTGAACGAAGGTCCTCCGAAAAGGCGTCCAGGGAGTTGGCGAAGTTCCGCCTCTTCGTTGCCGACCGTTTCTGCTGGCGCTCAAGGGCGGCGGAACGCTTACGGATTTCGCCTTGGGCCGTTTCGAATGCTTCGGCATTGGCACCCGATTTTCTGAAGAACTCGGCGGCCAAGTAGATCAGTAGGTTGATCAGGATGTCACGGATCTGCCGGTAGGCTTCATTCTGCTGGAACCCCTCACGTCCGGCCTTTTCTTGCAGTTCGTAGTTATCGGCGCGGGTCAGCTGAACCGCACCGAACATGCGCCTTGCCGAAAAGAAATAGTAGCCCGCGCCCTTGTTCCGGCGCTTCTCCGTATCGATCCAGTCGAACGAATAGTCGCCGTAAGGCAGAATTCTCACGCCGTCCCGATAGACGTAGAGACCGCCCATATGGTCCAGCTTGTCGTTGAGCGGATGATAAATCTCGGGTGGAAGCAAGGATTCCGTCGGTCGTCCCATGAGGTAGCCGAAATTGATTGCGAAGGGGCCGCACTTCGTCATCCGCCCGTTGGCGGCGCCCCATGGAATGACAAGATCATAATCCTTGTCGTAGACCCGCAGCATTCCCTTAAACTGGCCGAACGCATCGACCCTGCCGTCCAATAGGTGATCGGACAGTTCGAGAAGCTCGTGCCGAGAGAAAAAAGTTTTGGGGTCGAGAAGTTCTTCGCCTGCCGTGTCGCCTCCGCGCCAGCGCCGGAATGAAGTGGTCAGGCGAGGCGAGCTGTCTTCCGCGAACACCGCGTCGGAGAATCCGAGGAGTTGCTTGCGGAACCCGTAATCGTCCTCACGCTCTTCGTTGGCTAGATCCAGCTTGATGACGGGATTGCTCGGGGCAATCAGAAAATGTGTGCCGAGCCCGCCCGCATCCAATGTGAGATGGTCGTCCTCAGTCTCTTTTAGATAACTGTACACGCTGCCGAGATCTGGTTGGAAGCCCTCGATATCTGAGATGATCCGATCGACATCCGCATCTGGATGGTCAGCATGAATTCTACGCGCGCAGTCAATGAGTTGCCTGCGCATGCATTCGAGCACGTCTACACTCGGCAAGCCGCCGCCGACAACCGTTTCGACGGGCACCTCGATCTCCTCGAGGTTGAGGCCGGGAATCTCAAATAATCCCCAGTGCAAGAGGCCCGCAACCAGGTCATGCGTACCATCGGCACGTACGGCCCGGGTGAGGACGAGGGTCTGTTCGCCGAGCAAGGCGATGGCCAGTCGCCCGATGCCTTTCTCGCCGGTGATCGGTCTGGGCCACGCATCCGTTGGCCGATAGGGTGGGGTGCTCGCGATCGCCTTGCTCTCCGTCCCGAGGACCAACCACTTGTTGACGAAATCGGCCTCTGTCATTCCGATGCCGTTGTCGCGCACGATCAGGAAGCCTTCACCGTTCGCGCCGAAATCCTCGAAGAAATCGACGGCGATCCGTTCGGCGTAGGCGTCATGGGCATTCTTGAACAGTTCGACCAAAGCGTTTTGTACGCCGGCAATCTGTTGCCTGCCTAACATGTCGACCGCACGTGCGCGCGTCTGGATCCTAGCCATTGCGGACCGAAATCAGGTGCTCGCCGATGCGCTTCGCCAGCGCCGGTGGCACAGCGTTACCGATCTGGCGAGCCAAGCCATTGAGGTTCTTTGAATAGAACTTGTAGTCTCTCGGGAAGGTTTGAAGAACGGCGCCCTCCCTAACGGAAATGGCTCGATTTTGCTCGGGGTGACCGAAGCGGCCATTGGAGAGACTAATAAAGCGGGTGGTGATTGTAGGCGCAGGACGATCCCACGCCATCCGCCCGTAGACATCCTTGAAGATGTCGTCACGACCACGATAGGCGTCGATCTGCAGCTCAGGATCCTTGGACCAGGCCGATCTGTCGCCTCCAGACGATGGCGTCATGGCAATCCGTCTGACATTTAATTCCGAGAGCGCAGCAGAGCTGTGGTTGAAGATTGTGCTATCGCGGTGCCCAGGCCCGATCGGTGGGAAGCCTTTGTCCGCGCCGATGAAGTCCGCTACCGTCAGCGAGGTGGTTGCATCGACCGAAGTTAACGGCGCGACCTCGGAGAAGCGTGACGCGATCAGCAGGTATCTCATCCTATTTTGAGGGACACCGAAGTGGGCTGCATTTACTATCCCGTCCTGCATACGGTAGTCGAGGTTGGTTAGGAATTCGATGAAGCCATGCAGAATGCGATTGTCCTTGCGGCGATAGAGGCCGGGGACATTTTCAACTATCACGAAGGCAGGTCGAAAGTGCCTAATGAATCGTTGGAATTGACCTAACAGGAATGCCGTCTGAACCGACTTTGTCCTATCGGTTGGGATCTTTGACCAGAACTGGCAGGGACTACAGCCGCTGAACACGAGATCTGGATCGTCCCGTTCTAGGCCCAACCGGCGACCGAGTTCGGGCGCGGTCAGTGTCGTGATGTCGTGGCGGATATACTTGGCGCCAGGGACATTCGCTTCATAGGTACGCTTACAATCGACGGCGTTGTCGACACCACCAAGCACTCGGATGCCGGCCTGCGAGAGACCGAATGACATACCGCCCGCACCACAAAAGAAATCCACCGCCCTAAGCCCATCACGGGCGGAGACTGAATCAGTATCTGACATATTCGACCGACAACTCAAAAATCATCAAGGGCCAAGGACATGGCTCGGGATCTTGGTAACAGAACAGAGTGAATTTTGCCCTACCTCCCGCGTCAGCGGATGCGCAATCCGCAAAGAACACATCTAATGTATTCACCCCACCCCCGATATCGTGGCCTGTTTCGAGAATCGATTGGCCGAGCAAACCGCTGTCGCAACGACAATAGATCGTAAAAATCCGCCAACCGGAAGATCGAGTGGCGAGATTAGTCGGCGCGGACCGATGTCCGCCGGCCGCACGAAAAAGCAAACGCTACTAAATTCCTGCACCGTCTTTTTCCTCATGGGGCGCAAAGCTGACCTCAGCCAGGCCAGCAGAATGTCCGCTTCCAGGCGAAGGT
The DNA here is from genome assembly GCF_040321735.1 of Mesorhizobium sp. M0293. Classification (NCBI taxonomy): domain Bacteria; kingdom Pseudomonadati; phylum Pseudomonadota; class Alphaproteobacteria; order Hyphomicrobiales; family Phyllobacteriaceae; genus Mesorhizobium; species Mesorhizobium sp. M0293. Next base: position 113,232 of record NZ_JAMYSA010000004.1, on the reverse strand, counting down.
AAAATTTGTCTCTATGACCGACATTGTGTAGGGTTACGGATGCCGGCCAACAACGTGTTGGCTTGGCGCGAGGGCCGGCGTCCGAAAGCCTCCAGGGAAAGAACCCGCGGGATGGAGGCTCGGTTTCGGCGCTATGGGGATTTGACGGTTTCGCTTGGTCCGCGGTGGGTGCACTGATGCGCCTGACAGGTGGGACTGCTCAGGTTGACGGGCGCGCGCGGCCGGCCGAGGCGACGCATGATGCGGTGTGGCGGTTGAAGAGCGGGCGATTTCGGTGCGGTTGGGCGGCGGCGCGCGAAGCCGTCCATCCGGGGACGATAAGGTCCCTCGGCAGAGATGATGCGCGGTGATGAGCGGGGCCCGGTCATGATGCTCGGGCTTCGCTTGTCGAGCTGCCGGACGGGGGTGCTCTGGCATCGCTGCCGCGCTCGAAGGTTTCGATGATGATCATGCGACCGCCGCAGCACGGACATGGCGGCCGCCAGTCGGTTGGGGCGGTCGCATCGGCGCTATTGGATCGCCGCATTCGTCCTTGGGCTGGGGTGCGGCGAGCAGTTCGCGAGCGCGCGCGATGTTGGCCTTGCGGTTGGCGCTGGCAAGCAGCCCATAGTGGCGGATGCGGTGGAAGCCCTTGGGCAGGACATGGAGCAGGAAGCGGCGCATGAACTCGGCCGGCTCGAGCGTCATGGTCCGGTAGCGCTCCTCCCCGTTGCGACGGTAGTCCTTGACGCGGAACGTCACGCCGGCCTCGTCGAGCGCGATCAGCCGGCTGTTGGAGATGGCGACGCGGTGGGTATAGCGCGACAGGTATGCCAGCACGGCCTCGGGTCCGGCGAAGGGTGGCTTGGCGTAGACGAACCAGTTCTTCCGTCTGAGCGGTGCCAGGAAGGCAGCAAAAGCGCGGTGGTCGCAAAGGCCAGCATTGTCGCCGAAGAACCTCAGCCGGCCGGCGGCATGGGCATCAGTAAGCTTCGCCAGCAAGAGCCGCCGGAACAGTTTTGAGAGCACGCGCACGGGCAGGAGGAAGCCGGGCCGGCAGGACACCCAACGCTCACCTTCGAGCGAGATGCCGCCGCCGGGCACGATCATATGGACATGCGGATGATGGGTCATCGCCGAGCCCCAGCTATGCAGCACGGCGGTGATGCCGATGCGGGCGCCGAGATGTTTTGGATCGGCCGCGATGGTGAGCATCGCTTCCGAGGCGGCGCGAAACAACAGGTCGTGGATCACCGCCTTGTTGCGATAGGCGATATCGGCGATCTCGGCCGGCAGGGTGAAGACGACGTGGAAGTAGCCGACGGGCAGCAGCTCGGCCTCGCGCGCGGCAAGCCATTCCCTGGCCGCCGCGCCCTGGCATTTGGGGCAATGTCTGTCGCGACAACTATTAACGGCGATCCGTCTGTGGCCGCAGTCCTCGCAGGCCTCGACATGACCGCCTGGGCTGCGGTGCGGCAGGTCTCGATCGCCGACATCACCTTCAGCTGGCCGAGGCTCAAGTGGCCGGCCTGGGCTGCGCGCCAGGCGCGCCGTGGCGATGGAAGATGTCGGCGACCTCCAGGGACGGGCGGCGCACCGCCGCCGCGTCAGCCGTCCGGTCTCGTCTCCTCGTCTGTCTCTGCCTGCAGCGTGATCCGGTCGAGCGGGCTTATCACGGTGTGGATCGTCTTGGTGGCCACGTGCGCATAGAGCGCGGTGGTATTGAGCCGGGCATGTCCGAGCAGGACCTGGATGACGCGGATGTCGACGTCCTGCTCCAGCAGATGTGTGGCAAAGGAATGTCTCAGCGTGTGCGGCGTCACCCGCTTCTTGATCTCGGCGGCCTCGGGTGCCGCATGAACGGCGCGGTTCATCTGCCGCGTGGAGAGCGGCGGATCGGGTTGCGGCCCGGAAACAGCCAGCCCCGCGGCAGCATCACGCCGCGGCGTTTGCCCTCGCGCCACCAGGTGCGCAGCAGGCCGAGCAGTTGCGGCGACAGCATGGCGTGGCGGTCCTTGCCCCCTTGCCCTGCTCGACGCGGATCAGCATGCGCGTCGAGTCGATATCGGTCACCTTGAGCGCCACGATCTCCGAGACCCGCAACCCGGCGCCGTAGGCGGTGCCGAGGGCGGCCTTGTACTTCGGACCCGGTGCGGCTTCGAGCAGCCGCGCCACCTCCTCGACGCTCAGCACCAGCGGCAGCTTGCGCGGCTCGTGGATGATCGTGAGACGGCGGGAAAGATCGGGCCGGTCGAGCGTCACGGTGAAGAAGAAGCGCAGCGCCGAGACCGAGCTGTTGATGCCGGGCGGCCGCATGCCGGCTTGCGTCTGGTGCAGTTGGAAACGGCGAAGATCCTCAGTCGTTGCCGTGTCGGGCGAGCGCCCGATGAAGGCTGCAAACGCCTTCACGCAACGGATATAGTCACGGCGCGTATCCTCGGTGAGGCCGCGCATGGACATGTCTTCGATCATGCGCTCGCGAAGCGCGCTGCTGGATGGATGCGTAGGGACGGTCATCGGATGCTCCTCTCAAGCTGAAGGTTGACACTTCATGCTCGGAGGCCGATGGCCGTCCGTCACCCCTGATCGATCAAAGCCTCACCGACGCTGCCGACGAAGCACACACCCCAAAGCCCGCGCCCCTCCCGCGAGCGGGTTCGTTCTCTGGCGCAAAGCGGACGCGAAGGCCGGCGCTTGGAATGTCGATTAGACTAGGCTCAGGACTCATTGATTGAGCCAAAAAATGACGGTGGCTGCGATGCAGATGGCAGACATGAAGGTGTGTGCACAGCGGTCATAGCGGGTGTGGATGCGCCTCCAATCCTTGAGCCTGCCGAACATGTTCTCAATCTTGTGGCGCTGGCGATAGAGTGCGACGTCGTGCGGGATCGGCACCTTTCGGTTGACCTTTGACGGGATGCAGGCGGTGATCTTGCGCTCTGAGAGAGCGGTGCGGAACCAGTCGGCGTCATACCCCCTGTCTGCGAGCAATGCCTTGGCCCTGGGCAAAGCGTCGATCATGAGGGCCGCGCCTTTGTAGTCGCTCATCTGCCCCTCGCTTAGCAGCATCACCAGCGGTCTGCCTTTGCCGTCGCAGACGGCATGTAGCTTCGAGTTCAGGCCGCCTTTGGTACGTCCGATACGTCGGGGAACAGCCCCTTTTTGAGCAGACTTGCTGCCGTCCGGTGGGCTTTCAGGTGGGTCGCATCGATCATCAGATGGTCTGGCTTCCCACCCTTCGCCGCAAGCGCCGCGAAAATCTTGTTGAAAACGCCCAGCCTGCTCCAGCGAATGAAGCGATTGTAGATCGTTTTTGGTGGGCCGTACGCCGCAGGCGCGTCGCGCCACCGCAAGCCGTTCCTGATCACGAAGATGATCCCACTGATGATCCGACGATCATCGACACGAGGTACCCCGTGGGACAGCGGAAAATATGGCTCGATGCGGCGCATCTGCGCTTCCGACAGCCAGATCAAATCACCCATGACAGCGTCTCCTTACGCCGCCAATGAATCAACCGATCGATATCCCCGCAAGCGATTTAATAGGTCCTGAGCCTAGCTAAGGTAAAACATCGAACGGCACGGTATGTCAGCAACGCAAGTATAATCTCATCCGAGATTATGAATCGCTACGCCAGGCACAACAGTCTTGGCGATCTCGCACAGGTGCTGATGATGCGTGAGGTAGATTACCTGACCGGCACTCGCCATCTCTCCAAACAACCGGAAAACCTCCTCTGACCGGAAATGGTCGAAGGTTTCCATGATGTCGTCGGCAATGAAGGGCACGGAGGGCCGAAACTGTGCGAACTCGTAATATCCTGCAAGCCGCAGGGCCAGATAAAGCTGAAAACGCGCGCCCTTCGACAGCCCGTCCGCGACCTTGGACTGCCCGTCGCGCTGTAATGCGATGAGCACTTCGCCACCCTTGACCGGTTGGGTTGTCGGGCCTGAGTACTGGCCACGCGTCATAAGCGCGAAAGCGTCGGATGCCCGCGCCATCATTCCGGATCGATGGCGCTCCCGATAGACGCGCAGAGCGTTCCCGGCGGCCATGACGCCCAATTTCAGCTCGATGTAGCGGATGGCCTTTTCTTGGATCTCCAGAAGGACTGTGCGTCGTTCGGCATCTATGCGGGCAACAGCGCTGTCGCCGCCGATATCGTCCAGCTTGTCGGCCGCTCGCGTCTGCCGAATGAGTTGTTGCTGTATCGCTTCGACAAGATCCCGAAGCCGTTGCTCGCCTTCAGCCTTCTCGATGGCCAGGCTATTCAGATCGAGAACATCCAATATCGAACGCGCCTGCTCGAACCCTTCCACCGCGAGCTCGGCCGACACCTGTTCCTCGAGTTCGGCGACCGTAGCGCGCAGACGATCCCTGTCGCGCAGGAGTTCGTCTCGTTGCACGACTTCGGATAAGGTGGATACGCCAAAGACGCTCAGGACCTCGTTCTTGCTGCGCTCATGGCCGAAATTTCAGCATCGAGGATCTCGCGACTATCCTGCAATCGCTTCAGGTCGTTGGCGAGGTTTGCTTTCGCCTCGCGCGTACGATCGGCACGCTCCAGGCGCTCGGCAAGCCGGATTGGCCTGCTGCCGGTTTCGTGGACACCGAGATAAGGTGCCTGGCGAAGGACTATCCCATGGTCGCTCCGAACTATTCGGCCGCCCGATCAGCGCTGGCAAAATCGTTAGGTTTGGGAAGGAAGGCTGCTCCGGCCAAGAAACCTTCCTAAAGCGTAAAGCGAAAGCCTGATCTCAAATTGTGCGAAACGCTCGCTGGGACCGGCGGCAACGCGGTCAGGATCAAGAACCTAGCTGCTCCAAAACGACACCAAGCGCTAACCTTTGTCCAGTGTGGAAGATGATTGCCTTCCTGGTTTCTCAGACGCGCCGGCGCCCGGCAGACCTTCCTTTCTGGCCTTGGCAAACGCCCGGTCGCCTTCCAGGAACCCGACCAGCATAAAGGGGATCAGTTCCGCCACCGTTTCGGACTCGCCATAGGTCTCACGGTAAAGTGCGGCATAGTCGTTGAGTGCTTGGCTCAAGTCGGCGGCAACGGTGATGGTGATCTTCGAAGGTGTCCGGTCCGGAAGTTTTCCGAGTTTCAGGTTAGCCATGAAGTCCTCCTGTTCACCCCGTGTATGGCCGCAACACGAGGTCCTTGTGCACGATGACGCGCAACGGCCAACCAGGGCGGACGGTGATCGTGGGTTGGACGTTCAGGTTCTTTTCAGTGATCCGTTGGCCGGCTTGACTGACGTTCTGCTGGGTGGATTCACGAATCGCCTTGACCAAGTCGCTTTCGTTTTCCCCAAAGGTCAACTCGGTACCAACCCCCAGCAATGTGGCCACGGCGATGCCCTTGATCAGCTGCCAAGTATGGAAATCCACCTTGTCCTCGAGCCCGGCATAGCCGGCCGCGTCGGTCACGGGCAGATTGTCGATTTCGATCGATGAGCCGTCCGGCATCACAATGCGTTGCCACACCAACAGAGCGCGCCTTTGGCCAAAGGCTACAACGCTATCGTAGGTGCCGATCAGCCGTGAGCCCTGCGGGATGAGCAGGATGCTGCCGGTGACGCTGTCGCGCACATTCTCGGTAACCTGCGCGACGACGAGGCCGGGCAAGTCGGAATTGATGCCGGTGATCAGGCTTGCCGCAATCACGCTGCCGGCCATGATCTGATAGGGCGAGGCCGGCGTCTGCCGCGCATGCGGATTGTAGATCCCGCTGGTGTTCCGTTGATCGATAAAATCGAGCTTGCGCTGTTGGTTGTTCTGGTCGCCCTCGGCCGGGGCGACGGAAGCTCGCGTGCCTTCGGTATCTGGCTGCTGAGGCGCCGTCTCGAAAGGTGAACGTCCGCCCCGCCCATTGCCAAAAGCTTCCGTCTGCTGGGGCCGGTTTTCGATGCGGAAGAGGACTTGCGACTCGCGCGCTTCAATGGCTTGTTGTGCAAGCCGCTGCGCCTCGGCGGAAACGTCTTGCCCGGGCGCGATGCCAAGCTGGCGCTGGTGCTCGAGAATAGGACGGCCGAGATCCCCGGGCAGCGGCGGTCCAAGCACCGGAGCCTTTGGCTTAATCCCGGAATAGTCCTTGGGCAGCGATTCAAGTCCCTCGGCGGTCGGCTTGCGGTCGGTGCTGTAAAGCTCTTCGGCCTGCTGCTTCAGGCGCAACGCAGGCCCCTGCAGCGCCATCATCGTGACGCCAAAAACGGCGCCGGAACCAACAGCAGCGATCGCGACGATTATGCCGCGCCTGAACCGCACCGCTCGGCGGGGCGAGGCTCGCAGCTGCAGCTGTTCGGGATTGAGCTTCGGCGGAGCATTCGGATGGGAAGTATCGGTCATGAGCCTCCCCTCACCTGCCAAAACGCGAAAACAGCGAAACCCGCCGCGGAGGTTGCCGACCGTCGGTTCTCGTAATGCGCACCACCTGCTGCTGTTTGGTGCCCAGCCTTAGCTCGGCCGCAGCAAAGAGGCGATCGACGATGTAGTAGTTGCCGTGCATCCGATAGTTGACGAGCTGGTTGTCCCCGTCAGCACCGACGATGAAGAGCGGTGGCGCCTCGCCCTGATCGATGCGCTTCGGGAACTCTATGTAGACCTTGCTGCCATCATCGAAGGCGCGGGTCGGTCTCCACGGCGGCGTGTCGCCGGTGATCGAATAGCGGAAGCGGATGTTTTCGAGTGCTACGTTCGAGGCCGCGGGCATTTCAGCCTCGGCCTGAGCGTTGCGCCGCCGAAGCGCCACGAGTTGGTCTTCGCTGTAAATCCAGGAGAGCGCCGCCATGGCAGTTTTCTCAGTGCTTTGAAGCTGCAGGTGATAGGATCGCCTGTCCGTCGTGATGACCAGATTGGTGGCAAGCCCCGGCGCGAATGGCTTCACCAGCACATGAGTGCGCTGGTCATCGCCTGAGCCACTAACGGTGTCACCGATCACCCAACGGACCGTATCGCCGGCTGAGACCGAGGTCAGCTTCTCGCCCCGCTGCAATGAGATATCGGTGACGCGCTCCGGCGCGGCGTAGAGCTGGTAGAGCGCGCCGTCGGCAAAGGGGTAAACCTGCACCGCATTGACATAGCCAAACTTGGTGGGTTGTTGCGTCGCCGCCTTGTTGGCATCGGCGACCTGTTCTTCCGGCGAGCGCTTATCTGGGGCGGGCTTGCCGGGTGCGGGCATCAACTGACCAGGCAACGGTAACGGTTTCGGCACTTCCACGACCTTGACCGGCTTCTCCGGCGCCTTCTCGATCGCGGCTGGTTTGAAGTCCTCGTGGTCATAGGAAATCTGAGGCGGCGGCACTGGCTTCGAGGCACAGGCCGAAAGAACCGCAGCAGACGCCGACAGGATCAAGGCAGCACGAAGCAATGGGGGTCTATTTGTCATTGGCGGGCTCCTTAGGGGAAAGGGGGGTTGGCGCGGCGCTGTCGAGCTCGCGCGACCAGTCGATGGCGTTGATGAAGACGCCGAGCGGGTTCTTGCGCAGCTGCTCGGTTGTCCTAGGCGGGCGGATGAGGATGGTGAGAATCCCAATCCAGCGCGTCGTGCTGGCGAGGCTGCCGCGCTCGAACACCTGCTCGGTCCATTTGACCTGGAACGAGCTGTCGGAAGCCCTGACCACGCTGGTCACCTGCACTGATACGCTGCGCGTGCCGATTTGGCCGAAAGGGTCGTTCGCCTTGGCATATTCGTTGAGGAAGAGCGCCGCTCGGTCGGTGGCAAAGTCGTAGGCCGACAGCCAATTCTGCCGCACCAGAACCGCATCGGTGGAAACCGAACGAACATTCTGGATGAAGCGGCTGAGATGCCAGGCGATCTGGGCATCGTCGGGCTGGTAGTTTTGGACTGCCGGCGCGACCGCGTGCGCCTCGCCAAAGCGGTCGACCTCGACGACATAAGGCACGACGCGGCCCTGCATCGACTGCCACAGAAGCCCACCGGAAAGCCCCGTCGTCAGAGCCAGGCAGCCAAAGGCCATGAAGCGCCAGTTCTTGGCCTGCACGCGCGCCGCGCCGATGCGCTCATCCCAGAGTTGGCTGGCCTTCTGGTAGGGTGTTACGGGTTCGGGCGTCTTTCCATAGCGCTGAACGGGTCGCTTGAAGAGCATCTAGTCTTCCTTGTCATTGAGGGAGGGATTGGCGCCGCTTCCGCCCCGATCTCCATCGCGCACCGCCTGCGTGGCAGCATTGCGATGGGCGCGTGCGGTCTGTTCGGAACGCAGACGCCTTGCCCAGGCAGGCGCGGCCGCGGGAGCTATAACTGGAGAGCTTCCGCTCATCGAGCTGGTCGGCATGCCGCCGGTCGCGGTCCAGCCGGCATCGCGACCGGCGTCGGCACTACGGCGGAATGGTTCTGCTGCGGATCGCATTCCCCGCATCGCGGCGCCGCTAGCGGCACTCGCAACCCCCTGCAGCCCAGCAGCTACCCCGGACAGCCCGGACTCGGGCGATGTCGCGCGCCCCGTCTGCCAAGCGACGGTGGCAGCGGACCCCACGGCGGCGCCGGCACGGACTGCGGCGAGGCCGCCGCCTGTTGCCATGCGCGCGCCGGCAAACGCAGCGCCTCCGGAAACGAGCGTTGATCCAGCTGCGGCCGCCGTTGTTCCAAGTGCCGCGCCGGCGCCAAGCTGCGGCGCGCCGGAAACAATGCCCGAGGCAATCCCGGGGCCGAAAATGCCGAGCCCAAGCAGCGCCAGCGCACCCAGCACCTGAGACATGGCCGCCGCCAGGTCCGGCTCCTGGCCCTGCAGGGCGGAAGCGAACTCGCCAAAGAGCGTGGAGCCGATGCCGACGATGACGGCAAGCACCATCACCTTGATGCCCGACGAAATCACATTGCCGAGCACGCGCTCGGCCAGAAACGCCGAGCGGTTCCAGAGCGCGAAGGGCACCAGGACGAAGCCGGCCAGCGTGGTGAGCTTGAACTCGAGGATGGTGATGAAGAGCTGGATGGAAAGAATGAAGAATGCGATGAGGACCAGGAACCAGGCCAGAAGCAGCACGAAGATGGTGAGCGCGTTACCGAAGATCTCGGGGAAGCCTACAAGCTGGCTCGCTTGATTGAGGAGCGGCCAGGCGCCCTCGAAGCCGGCCGCGGCAATGCGGCCTGGCCGCAGGAGACTGTCGGCGGACAGGTTGCCGGCCGATGCGTTGATGCCGAGACCGGCAAAGGAGCGGTAAATTATGTCGGCGAGGTTCTTGAAATTGTTCAGGACGAAGGCGAAGGCGCCGACATAGAGCACTTTGCGAACAAGCCGGCCAAGTATGTTGGGCTCGCCGCCGAACGCCCAGACCAAGCCCGCGAGCGTGATGTCAATGCCGATCAGAATGGTGCTGAGAAAGGCGACGTCGCCCGAAAGCAGACCGAACCCACTGTCAATGTAGCGGGTAAAGGTCTCCATGAAGCGATCGATGACTCCGAGGTCGTTCATGTCGCCGCCTTCCTCGTTGTCTTGAAGAACTGCCGCTCAGTTGCCGGGATAAGCCGTGCCGGTGCCCAGGAAACGCTTCGTCGTCTCGCGAGCGGCTTCCTCAGACTGCGCCTTGCGCGCCGCATCCTCGGCCTCGGCCCGGAACTGGGTCGCAAGCAGCGTCTGGATCTGCATCTGCTGCTTGGTCGAAAGCGCGATCAGCTGATTGGTAGCCTGGCTTGCCTCGAGGGCACCTGCCGCGCCCTGACTGCGATTGACGAGATCGGTAAGCAGGTCGCCATCGGCCTGCACGTTCTCGACGATCTGCGACTGCGCGCTCATGGTCTGGCGGAACGCCTGCATGGCGCTCTGCCAGCGCTCGCGCGCGGCGCTCGCCACATCGCTGACCTTGATGGTGGCGTCGTAGCTTTCCGGATATTGCTGGCGCCACTGGTCCTGCAGCTTGTCGAGATCGAAGCTCAGGCCGCTCGCCTGGGTCATCAGCCCGTCAATCCGTTGGAGCGAGCCGGTAAGCTGGCCCACGGAAGAGAAATCCAGGCGCTGAAGGTTGCGCGCCATGTTCTGCAGCATGGTCGCCTGGTTCTGAAGCGACTGGATTTGGTTGTTGATCTGCTCCAATGCGCGTGCTGCCGACAGCACATTCTGCGTATAGTTGGACGGGTCAAACACGATTAGCGCATAGGCCGGCTGGACGTAGTCAGCCATCGGTTTGGCGATCAGGGAAACGGTGACCAGGCTAGTAAAAAGGCGGCGTCCGATCATGACGATTGCTCCTTGTTAGGTTGGGGAAATTGCTGGAGAAGCTCGGCAGCCCAATCCAGGTCGCGCGCACTGAAGAAACGGGCGGCAAAGCTGCCCTGCCCTTCTTCGGAAAGAATATTGTCGATCAGGTTCTGGGCGGCCGGGTCGGAGGCGCCGCAAAGCGCAAGAGCGATCGGGCCTAGCCCGAGCTCGAAGAGGCGATTGCCGCGGCGCGACTGCAGATAGTAGTGGCGCTTCGGCGTGGCGCGGGCGACCAATTCGATCTGTCGCTCATTAAGACCGAAGCGCTCATAGGCTGCCCGTGCCTGCGGCTCCACCGCACGATCATTGGGGAGAAAAATGCGCTGCGGGCAGCTCTCGACGATTGCGGGTGCGATAGAAGAGCCGGCGATGTCGGCAAGCGACTGCGTCGCGAAGATGACGGAGACGTTTTTCTTACGCAGCACCTTAAGCCATTCGCGGATGCGGGCGGCAAAGAGCGGGTTGTCGAGATAGACCCAGGCCTCGTCGAGCATGAGCAGCGTCGGCCGCCCGTCAAACCGGTCCTCAAGACGATGGAACAGATAGGTAAGCACAGGCAGCACAGCGCCTTGGCTGTGCATCAGCTCCTGGGTTTCGAAACACTGCACATCCGAGATGGCCAGCCGGTCGTCATCGGCATCGAGCAGGCGGCCGAATGGACCGTCGAGCGTGTAGGGCATCAACGCCGATTTGAGCGCATTGGACTGAAGCAGGACCGACAGGCCAGTCAGCGTGCGTTCCTGCGCCGGCGCGGTGGCGAGGCTGGTGAGCGCCGACCAGATTGCCTCCTTCACCTCCGGGGTGACGGTGACATTCTCGTGGGCAATGAGGCCGGCGATCCATTCGGCCGCCCAGCTCTGTGTGGCCGGGTCGTCGATGTGGCGCAGCGGCTGGAAAGCAAGCCCACCATTCGCACCCAACGCATGGTGGTCGCCGCCCATGGCAAGCGCGGCGGCGCGGGCCGAATTGCCTTTGTCGAAGACATAGATTTGCGCGCCAACGTAGCGCCGGAACTGCAAAGCGATCAGGGCAAGCAGAACCGACTTGCCGGCACCGGTCGGCCCGACAATCAGCATGTGGCCGACATCGCCGATATGGGTCGAAAGCCGAAACGGCGTCGAGCCGCTGGTTTCGGCGAAAAGAAGCGGCGGAGCGTAATCGCCGGTGACCTCGGCAAGGTGCTCGTTCTCCGCTGGACCTGCCCACACGGACGACAGCGGCATGAGATGGGCAAGGTTAAGCGTGTGAACGAGCGGCTGGCGAACGTTGGCGTAGACATGACCCGGCAATGAACCAAGCCACGCTTCGACGGCATTGATGCTTTCGCGAATGGTGGTGAAGCCGAGCCCGTTGACGATCCGCTCGACGGCGCGAAGCTTTTCCGCGGCGGCTTTACGGTTCTGATCCCACACCGTCACCGTTGTGGTGAGATAGCCGAAGCCGACATGATCGCCGCCCAATGCCTGCAGTGCTGCATCGGCATCGAGCGCCTTGTTGTCGGCGTCGCTGTCGACGAGAGGCACCGGTTCGTTGGTCACCACCTCGCGCAGAATAGCCGCGATCGATTTGCGCTTGGCAAACCACTGCCGGCGGAGCCGAGTCAGCGTCTTCGTGGCTTCCGCCTTGTCGAGTGGAATGAAGCGCGTCACCCAGCGATAGGCGAAATCCTGGTTATTGAGCGCATCAAGGATTCCTGGCCGGGTGACGTTCGGAAAGCCGAGAACTGTCAGCGTGCGCAGATGCTGTTCGCCCAGCATCGGCTCTAGGCCGCCGGTCAGCGGCGCGTCAACCAGGACGCCGTCGAGATACATTGGCGTTTCAGGCACGGCAACGGGATGACGGCGGGTCGAGATCGTGCCGTGCAGGTACGTCAGGGTCTCGGCATCGTCGAGCGCGCGCACCTCGGGCACGAAGCCCGAAAGAAGATCGAGAACGCGGTCAGTCTCGTCTCGGAACCGGGCAAGCTCCTGGCGCCAGTCTCTTTCCCCTCCCAAGTGATGCGAGTCGACGAGAGCACTTTCCGCGCGCGCTTGGCCATCGGGCCCTGGCATGAAGACCAAGGTCAGATGATAGATGCTCTCGAAATGCGCGACCTTGCCCTCGAAGGCCGCGCGCCGTTCCTCATCGATCAGCCATGAGGCAGCATCGGGAAGGGCCGAGCTCGGATAGCCCAGCGCTTCGATGCGCTCGGCCTCGAAGAACAGCGCCCAGCCAGAGCCGAGCCTTCTCAGCGCATTGTTTGCCCGCGCGCATATGCCGATAAGTTCGGCCTCCGTCGCGCTTTCAAGGTCGGGGCCACGAAACCGCAATGTCCGTTGGAAGCTGCCATCCTTGTTGAGCACGATGCCGGGCGCGACGAGTGCTGCCCAGGGCAGATGGTCGGCAAGCCGGTCGGCTTTGCCGCGGTATTCGGAAAGCTTCAGCATGCAAGCCAGCCCTTCTGACGAAGATGACGGACAAGTACGCTGGCAAAGTCCGGGTCGCGCCGTGCGGCAAAGACCGCGAGCGTGTGGCCGGCGATCCAGAGCACTAGACCGCCAATCCACTGCTGCAGGCCAAGGCCGATTGCGGCGGCCGCGGTGCCGTTAAGGATCGCCACCGCCCGCGGCGCGCCACCGAGCAGGATCGGCTCAGTCAGCGCCCGGTGGACGGGCACCTCGAAGCCTTGGATATGCTTCTCTCCCATGGCCATCAGACGAGCGCCCCGCCACCAAAGGAGAAGAAGGAGAGAAAGAAGCTCGAGGCCGCGAAGGCAATCGACAGGCCAAAGACGATCTGGATCAGCCGGCGGAAACCGCCGGCCGTGTCGCCGAACGCAAGGGTAAGGCCAGTGGTTATGATGATGATCACGGCAACGATCTTGGCCACCGGCCCCTGCACCGATTCCAGGATCTGCTGAAGCGGCTGTTCCCAGGGCATGCCGGAGCCGGCAGCGTGAGCCTGGGCCGTGAGAAGAAGCGCGACGGCGGCGGACGAAAGAAAGCAAGTTTTCTTGCGCATGAGATGACCTTTCAAAGCTGCTGGAGTTGCGGAAGAGTGAGCTGGCCAACGGCGTAGTCGCCACTGCCGTCGAGGCCTGTGACCTCGGCAATCGCGTCTATGCGGCGCGACGATCCGCGTCCGGCGATGAAGACAATCAGGTTGACAGCATCGGCGATCAGCCGGCGGGGAACGGTGACGACCGCTTCCTGGGCGAGCTGCTCGATCCGGTAGAGGGCCGAGCGCGCCGAACTGGCGTGGACCGTGGTGATGCCGCCGGGGTGACCGGTGTTCCACGCCTTCAGCATGTCGAGCGCTTCCGCGCCTCTGACTTCGCCGACGATGATGCGGTCGGGCCTCAGCCGTAGGGTCGAGCGTACGAGATCGGCAAGTGTGACGGAGCCCCGCCTCGTCCTCAGCGCAACACAGTCCTTGGCCGCGCATTGCAGCTCGCGGGTGTCCTCAATGAGGATCACCCGCTCATCGCATTCGGCGACTTCTGCCAGAAGAGCATTGGCAAGGGTCGTTTTGCCCGATGATGTGCCGCCGGCGACCAGGATGTTGCGCCGCTCGCGTACCGCCTTCCTCAGGGCATCAGCCTGCAGCGGGAGCATGATGCGATCGGCGACATAGTTGGCCAGCGTGTAGAGTTTAGCTGCCGGCTTGCGGATCGCAAAGCATGGCGCCAAGACGATTGGCGGCAACAGGCCCTCGAAACGCTCGCCTGAGGGTAGTTCGGCACTGACGATTGGGTTGTCCGCATGCGCCTCGGCGCGCACGTGAGAGGCAACGAGGCGGACGATGCGTTCGGCCTCGGAAGGATGCATATGCACGCCGGTATCGACCCGGCCTTCTCCCAACCGGTCGAGCCGCAGCGCGCCGTCGGGGTTGACCATCACCTCGATGACGGTCGGATCGGCAAGGGCCTCGGTGATCGCGTGGCCCATGGCTGTGCGCAGCATGGCGCGGCGGCGGTGGTCGGCTGCGGGATGAGAGCTCATCCTTCGCCTCCATTGCCATTGCCGTTGCCAAGCGAGCGCTTCCCGGAGGCGATCTGGCGACCGACCTGCTCGACGAATTTGTCAAAGCGCTCTTGGGCAATCGCCTGTGTCGCCCGATCCGGGACCGGCGTGTGGGAATGAAGCGTAATCGAAAAGCGTATGAAGAGTGCGAGGCTCTCCAGGATCACCTCGACATCGGTTCGGATATGGTCGAGGTCGCGGGAAAGACGGTCGAGACGCCTGCCATAACGATTGTCGAGTTCGTTCTCGCCACGCCGCTCGATGAAGGCCTCGACCGCTTTCGCAACGATCGCCGATTTTGTGGTCGACGGGTTGCGGCTGAGCGTTTCCAGCTTCTCGCTTAACGCGGGTTCGAGCAGAAACTGGTGGCGAATGCGATGGGGCTTCATGGGGCTCGTTCCGACTGGCCGGCGCGGCTGCGCCGGCGGCGGGAACGAACATCGCCGATATCTGAAAAATCGCTTATGGGCGTTATCTACGCTGAGATACGCCTGAGCTGCGAAAGCGCTTAGAAGCCGGGGATGATGTCCTTTTCGTCGCCCCTTCCCTCGTTGATACCGTAGGCGCTGGCTGCGGTGGAAACCCGGTCCATGACGCGCTTGTCTGCGAGTGCCTCGGCGTCATCGTCCGCCAGATTGAAGAGGTCGTCTTGATCAGGCTCCTGAGAGACGACGACGTGGTCTTCAGGCAGGCCGGGATGACGCTGCTGTTGCACGCCGCCGTCTTCTTCGATTGCCGCGCCGGCGTTTTCGTCATCTGCAGCGAGACGGCGGTCAACACTGCGGACTAGTCCGCTCCAATCGTCGGGGCGCGACGCAGGACAGTCCGCGTACAGACCGTCGCGCAACACCGGCGCCGGCAGCACCCGTTCGGTGAAATTCTGGTCCTCGTAGTAGCGGAGCTTGTTCGCACGGATCGGCGGCAATCCTGATATCAGCACCAGCTCGTCCGAAGGCGGCAATTGCATCACCTCGCCTGGTGTCAACAGCGGTCGCGCAGTTTCCTGGCGGCTCACCATGACGTGCGAAAGCCAGGGTGCCAGCCGATGGCCGGCATAGTTACGCATGGTTCTGAGTTCCGTCGCTGTACCGAGCGCGTCCGAGATGCGTTTGGCCGTGCGCTCGTCATTGGAAGAAAAGGAAATCCGCACATGGCAATTGTCGAGAATGGCGTTGTTCTCGCCATAGGCCTTGGAGATCTGGTTCAAGGATTGAGCGATCAGATAGGCGCGGATGCAGTAGCCTGCCATGAAGGCAAGCGCGGTCTCGAAGAAATCGAGGCGTCCGAGCGCCGGGAATTCGTCGAGCATCATGAGGAGTTGATGCCTGCGGCTCTTCTTCGGGTCACCCTCCAGGCGCTCAGTCAGCCTGCGGCCGATTTGATTGAGCACCAGTCTCACCAGCGGCTTGGTGCGCGAGATGTCCGACGGCGGCACGACCAGATAGAGCGACATCGGCCGCTCGGCATCCATCAGGTCCGCAATGCGCCAGTCGCAGGTCGATGTTGCCGCGGCCACTGTCGGATCACGATAGAGCCCGAGAAACGACATCGCGGTCGAGAGCACGCCAGAACGCTCATTTTCCGACTTGTTCAGCACCTCGCGCGCTGCGGAGGCCACGACCGGATGGACCTGGGGCTTGTCCGCCGTGCCGAGGTGATTGGTCGTCATCATCCGCTGCAGCGTCGCGACAAAGGAGCGTTGCGGATCCGACAGGAAGGTGGCGACGCGGGCGAGCGTCTTTTCCTCTTCGGCATAGAGCACGTGCAAGATGGCGCCGACCAAGAGTGAGTGACTGGTCTTCTCCCAATGATTGCGCCGCTCGAGCGCACCTTCCGGATCCACCAAGACATCAGCGATGTTCTGGACATCGCGGACCTCGTTCACGTCTTTGCGCACCTCAAGTAGCGGGTTGTAGCGTGCTGACCTCGGATCGGTCGGATTGAACAAAAAACAGTACGAGAACTTCGACCGCCAGCCGGCGGTCAGCTGCCAGTTCTCGCCTTTGATGTCGTGAATGACGGCCGAGCCGGTCCAGGAAAGAAGCGTCGGAACAACCAGTCCAACACCCTTGCCCGAGCGCGTGGGAGCAAAGGCCATTACGTGCTCCGGCCCGTCATGGCGAAGATAGCGGTCCTTCAGCTTGCCAAGGAAAACACCGGCTGGTCGAAACAGCCCTGCCTTCTCGATCTCCCAAGACACGGCCCATCGCGACGAGCCATAAGTGGTGACTAGGCCGCGCTGCCGCGCACGCCAGAGGGAGCCAGCGATGGCGGCCGCGCAGCCCATGAAGCCTGTGGTGGCCGCAAGCATCCCGGCCGTGTCGAAGACCTCGGGCGCGTATGCGTCGAAATGGAACCACCACTCGAACAGTTGCCACGGCTTGTAGATCGGCCATCCGGCTGCGACAAACCATGGGAGCCCGAGTTGCGGCTGATAATCTAAAGTTTGGGCGCACCATTGAGTCGCTGTCCATACGCCGAGAATGACGATGGCGAACACAATGACTATCTGACCGACAAGGAGCTTCGTCGGTGTCATGGGCGCAGCCTCCGAGTTTTGTTAAACGGAAGCAGGATGGCGTGACGTTTCAGAATATTGAAGATACCCAATATACGCGCCCGTGCGATGCAGTGAACGTAGCAGCTTGGAAGATTGGGGGCGCCAAGAAATGTCATCGCGAAGGCACGAGCGAATGACTTGTATTGGCCGAGAGCGGTGTGGCAGCTTTTCGATCATGGTTGGCGTAAGCGGCCATTCACATCTAGTTCGTAGGTCGCCAGAACCGCTCCTCGACGACCGCCGGTTGATCTCCAGGAACTCTGAAGCGCTCCTCTCTCACGGAAATGTCGAGGTGCTCGTGGAACAGCGCGACGTAATCGCGTTGGTCCTGGAAGTCAGACGGCACCTTGCCTAGCCTGGCGGCTACGTCGAGGGATGCTCCTCCGGTAGAGGTCACCGGGATGACTTTCGCATGCGGCTGAAGTTGCCTGAACATCTCGTATTCCGCGACGATTCCGCCCATGCCACCGATGAAGACCGCCGCGCTGAACTCGTGCTCCTCGAACATGCGTTGCCGCATGAGCCTCAAACTCGCCTCACGATCATCATTGAGCCTCTCCGTGAAAACGACATTCCGGAAGCGCTTGTTGTCTTCAGGGAACTCGTCCTTGAAAAACTCGGACTGATAAAGCGTCACCCACTCCGCGTAGTTGATGCTCATCCCCTCGGACATGACAAAGATCATTGGAGTAATCGCCGGATGGCCGCCCCAGATAAGGCGCCTGCGCCCCAGCGCCACGTATGCGAGAGCGGACACCGCGGCGGTTATGGCAACGGTATCTGCTGTCGCCGCGAATTCTGGGCCACGCCGCGGATCGGGAACCCCCGCCGATAAGAAGATCGCGTCAGCCATTAGTCGTCCATACCTGCCAAGGCCCATCCTGCCTCGGACACCCGTATCGTCTTCACTGCCTTAATCTGGTCGTCCAACCACGCGAGATGCGCAATCCAACTATCGCGAATTCCGATGTGATCGTAAACAAGTACGGGCACCCCACCCTGTTCGGCCTTCTTTGCCTTCGTGGCGACGTCGTTCAAGGTCTCGGCCGATGGGATACCAACGATCGGATAAGCCCAGATAAGGCGATCGTTCAGCAGCCGCACAGCAATTGCCCGGTGGGCGCCCACAGCTTCGACCGCGCCGCCGATTTTCTCGACGTCCGCCCTGAGCTTGCCTGTGATAGACATGTACCGCGCGGCGATGCTCATGCTTCGGAGTCGCTCCACGCGGAGCACGATCGAATCTGCCGTTGTATCTACGATCGGTCCATCAGGACCGAGGAGTTCTTCAGGATCGAGATATACCGTCTCAGCCATATCCATCAGACGACTCGGCGTATGTTCCGGCCAGATCACACGAATAACTTGGATCTCCTTGGCCCGAGCACGACCAATCTCCTGCCGCGTCCATCGGCTCGCGAAGTAGCTGGGAGTATCAAGCATAACGACAACGTCGGAGTCGACCAGCCGATGCCACAGCACATCCTGAAAAGGTTCACCAGGACGTATATCATGCGTGTCGAGGAAGACGTCGAACCCTCGAGAGTTGAGGAGGTCATGAAGCTGCAACGCCGCAGCTCGGGACTCCGTTCGTCTGTAGCTGACAAATACCCGGCGCTGCGCGCGCAGAAGGCCGACGCATTCCAAGGCAGCTCCTGAAAGCTCCGTCAGAGCCGGATCGTCGGACCGGCGCCTTAGCCCGTTCGCGAACTGCAGCGAGGGCGGGATTGTGGCACCAAAATCGCCCAAGTGATCGACCGTAGGGATGATCGGTAAGCTTGCGTCTTTGAGTTCGTTTGCAACATCGACATCGAACTCTTTGGCACCGCCGAAATAAACGGCCGCAAAAGCGTTCCGCGAATCTCGCTTCCGAACGGATTGGCCGTCGTGAAGCAGAACTTCCGTCCCGACCGATAAGCCAAAATCGGCGATCATTTCTCCTATCGTGGCCGCGAGCACGATGCGTTCTTTCTCGGTCGGCGATCCAAGTATTGCTAGCTCGTAGAAACTCATCGACCTGCGAGCCCCGCTGCGGTTTCAATCCATCCGCCTATGTTCTGATGTCCGCGCTGCTGCGTGTAGTCATAGGCCATACAGTGAATCGAGATCTGGACGACGCCGTCCGTCTTGGGAGCAGCGAACCACAAGTCACTCTCTGGGATGGCACGTCTATAGTCGGAATAAGACACCCACTTTCCGCCTTTCCACTCGGCGAGATAGATGGAACCACCGCTCCGGTAGACACCCATCTGCGCGAGTGGATCGTACCCCTTGGTAGATGTGTATCCGCTCCTGTCCTTGACGCCATGGATGTAGACCGTCAGCAAGCCGTTGCCCTTGATGATGCTGCGTGCGATCTCATAGCGCACCCAGCGCCTCCGCCAAGTCTCCGCTCCAGTTAGGACGCAAGTCACCGATGTATTCTCGAGTCCCCTACGGAGAAAGGCCTTAAGCGTGTCGTCATTTTCGCGTTTGGAGGCCTCGAACACGCTTTTATCGAAAAATCCGACGTCGACATGGTCAGGCTTCGCCACCCATGAATTGCGAACATTCCACGCACGCCAGACGTCGGATAAATAGTGGTAGGAAAAGAACGTTCTACGCGACACTGGCTATTTTCCTACTCAGAGCGTCTGATTGCCGTAAAGGTGGATCCCCTTCCCCGCCGCGTCGAAGCTCCCAATCCCGCCAGTCGAGGCTTCATCGAGATGTCGGTAGAGCTCCAGATACTCATTGCCGTGCGTAACGCCGCGACCGTCGCGTGTGGGAATGACAAGGATGCGATTCAGACTTTTGACCCCGTCCGCATACCCGATCTCCCACGGACACCAACGGCTTCCCATGGAATTCTGGGTCGCGAGGAAGAAGAACATCTCCAGGTCGCGGATCTTCGCCTGGATTTTTTCCGCTGTTCGGCGATCCGGTCGCTCCGGCATCGTCCCGTCTTCCCAGTCGATGTAGACCTCCCATCCATTTCTGTGGAGGAAGCCCTGCAATCCTTTGGCGAGTTCGGCGTCAAGGTGGCTGTGACACAAAAACGCCGTACGTTTGTTTTGCGCCCGCCCTTCGCTCGCTGATTTCCTTACCGTCGAGTAGCTCGCCGAGTTACGAATGTCGTTTTGGTCAATGGCCATGTAATTCCCTCGCTCGAGCGCGGATTCTTGTCTGATTCGGAAGCCTCAGGCGAGTTCCCTGCCTCGATCTTAAAGTGAAATTATTCCCTGCGACCCCAAAAGCAAATCAAGTAAAACAGTCAGAATCACAGTGTTATTCAATGCAGAATCAGGTTTGAATTCATGAAGATTTTTTGGCTAAATATCTCTGCGCTTATTTTTGGGATCTGACACAATCGACTGTGCAATTTGCATCGAATAGCACGATTGAGCAAAAATCGGCTTGGCTGAGAGCCGTTCAACAGCCTGTTACGGAGGGGCTCTAATTCCAAGCCGCGAACGTATGCCTCGAGACAAGCTAGAGCATAATCTGACCTGATGGAATCGCGAGGGATTCCCATCGGGGAGAATATCTGATTCATCATGTCGGCTGGGTATGGAGGCCAGCAGGCATGGTTAGAGCCATATCGGAGGATTTGCGTTCGCGAGTGATCGCAGCGGTTGAGAGTGGCCCGTCGCGGCGGGCTGCGGCGGATCGTTTCGGTGTTGCCGCGGCAAGCGCGGTCCGCTGGGTCCGCGAATGGCGAGAGAGCGGCGCGACGCGGGCAAAGCCCCAAGGCGGAGACAAGCGCTCCCAGCGGATCGAAGCCTACCGGGATACGATCCTAGCGGTGATCGAAGGTCAGGACGACATCACACTGGTCGAGTTGGCTGAATTTCTCAGGGCGGAGCATGCGGTCGTGTTCGCGCCGAGCACGATCTGGCGCTTTCTCGACCGTCACTCGATGACCTTCAAAAAAAACAGCGCACGCCAGCGAGCAGGATCGGCCCGACGTGCTCGCGCGGCGACGCGCCTGGTTCAAGGCCCAGCCTGATCTCGATCCCGAACGGTTGGTCTTTATCGACGAGACCGGCGCATCGACGAAGATGGCTCGCCTGCGTGGACGGGCAAAGCGGGGCATGCGGTGCCGATCTCCGATCCCGCACGGGCACTGGAAAACGACTACTTTTACAGGCGCATTGCGCCTGACGGGCATGACTGCGCCGATGGTCCTCGACGGACCGATGACGGGTGAATGGTTCGCCGCTTATGCCGAGCATGTATTGGCGCCTACGCTTCGAGTTGGTGACATCGTCATCCTCGACAACCTGCGCGCTCACAAAGTCGCCGCCGCCCGCCAAGCGATCGAAGCGGCCGGCGCGCGAATGCTCTTCCCGCCTTACAGCCCCGACTTTAACCCGATCGAGAATGCCTTCTCCAAGCTGAAGTCGATCCTCAGGAAAGCCGCCGCACGCAACATCCCCGAGCTTTGGGACGCAATCCGCGACGCCTTGCCACGCTTCACCGCCGAGGAGTGCTCAAACTACTTCTGCGCCGCAGGATACGAGCCTGAGTGATCAGATTCTGCTCTAGCCGATTGTTAAAGGTCCGGGATTGGGCCATTGCTGCCTGGCAGCCCTGGGGCCGAAACTGGGCTGTCGGTTGTTGGCGGCAGTCACGCAGATAGCTGCCGTTCTACAGCCGACCCATTTTTAGCCGTTCGGCTCCCGAGTCCAAAGTCCTTGCGGCCACTCGTGGTGAGCAGGCGTGACACGCTGCCGTGCATTCTGCATGTATCCCAAGAAATTCTACGTTTTGTGCTCGCTCTGGCACCAAGCTTCACGTGAAAAACCGCTTCTTAAACGCACCTCGCACATGGTGTGCGCCACGTGGAAACCAAGCGCTGGCAGAACTGGGCATCGTGCAATACGCCTTCCGCTTGGACAGTGCCAGAGCGATCTTCTTCCGGCTAGAAGGCATAACCCAAACACCCAGGTGTTGCCCGTTCCAACAACCGGAACAGGTGCAGCGATCGAGTAAATTGAGGGCGACTACCCGCCGCATTTGGCGAACGAAATCTCGTTCGCCAGCCTTTCCGTCACAGCCTGCTACCTAAGCCCTTAGACGAATAGCTTCCTCTACCCAGGATTCAATGTTGTTTTTGATCGTATCATACACACCCTTACTGTCTATCCCGCCTGGATCGTAGGTTTTGGCCCAATTGGTCAAGGGCTTTTCGTCGGCACCGACCGTAAATGTGCTGAATGGATTGGCGCCTTTTGCACTTGCATCGCCATTTCTATCCAGCAGACGATGAACGTGGATGCCCACTAGCGCCTTGCCATTATCGAACGCATACTTAATTTCGTGCCTTACCCACTTCCGCGACGCTGTGTTGGCGCCGATGAGGACAATGACGGTGCTCCGACCGACCATGTTCCCGGCTATCCAATCCGCCACGGCCTTGTCGCCCTTGCGCTTGATTTCCTCAAACTCATTGGCGGACACCAGCGCCTGCCCCTCAATTGCGCCGATGTTCTTGACCGTGCTAACCCGCCAATTGTCTTCGTCGTAGTAGAAACTGTAGAAGCATTTCCTTGCCATGAATTCACCCTCGCAAATCAAAGAGTAAGCCAGAAATCTGCCGATACGACAACCGAAATCATTTCGTCCGGAACATTTTAACCGATGGTTGTTATTGCACGTTGCGATGGCTCCGGCGCGCGCTCTGGCTGATCAAAGGCCTGCCTTCAAGCCCTGATAAGCAAATCCCGACAGGCAGGGAGCCATGGCTGGCGGACCGGGTCACAAGTCAATTTGCAAGTCCCTGGAGCGAAGTCCGTGCCCCTGGATGGCTAACACGCGGATGTCCACAAGCCTGCTTGGCGAGTTGTCGGCTTGCTCATGGCTTCGGTCGGCTGATAAGTTGAGTCGCCCGAAGGTGCTATATAGGGAGCGCGCTGACTTGGCTTACGAGTGGGACGTCTTCATCAGCTATCCCCGCCACGGTCAGGTTGGAACATGGGTTAGCAATCACTTCGCTCCTGTACTGCGGGAATGCTTAGACTCAGTGCTCCCTCAGCAACCACGGGTGTTCATCGACAACGGAATTGAGACCGGCGTCATCTGGTCCGACGTGCTAAAGCAGGCCTTGCTCCGCAGCCGTCTGCTGGTTGCCATCTGGACCCCGCCGTTTTTCCGCTCACACTGGTGCATGTCCGAATGGGAAAGCATGCTTGCGCGCGAGGCCTTTCTAGCCGGCGGGCGGCCACCGCGCGGACTTGTCTACCCCGTGGTTTACTCCGATGGGAATCACTTCGCGCAGAAGGCAAAGCAGACCCAGTTCAGGCGCGACCTGACAGCGTTCACCTACCCCTATCCCGGCTTTAGAGACTCGGCCGCCTACCTCGCTTTTCACGACGCGATGATGGCCATTGCGGCGGATATCGAGACGCATCTCCAGACGGTCCCGCCTTGGCAGGCGGATTGGCCAATAGTAGAGCCCCCGGTTGAGGCATCACCCCCCGTTGCGTTACTGGAGCTTTGACCTTGGCTGGTAGCGTCGTAACGTTCTACTCATATAAGGGCGGCGTCGGCAGATCTTTCGCCCTCGCTAATGTCGGCGTGCTGCTGTCCCGGTGGGGCTTCCGGGTTCTCTGTATTGACTTCGACCTTGAGGCACCAGGCCTCTCGCACTTCTTCGGCTCTGTGGCACAGGACGACCAGACGCGCGACTGGCTTGGCGAGGGGCCCGGTCTGGTTGAGCTCGTTGCCCGCTACAGAAGACACCCCGGGGCACCGCTTGCTTGGCGTGACCACGTCCACCGCTTAAGCTCCCCGTCGCTTGGGGGAATCTCGCTGATGAAAGCGGGCCAAGCCGATCGGACATATTCCCAGCGCCTGCGCCGTCTGAATTGGAAGAGCCTTTACCGCTCGGGTCTCGGGGGCGCGTTGGAGCGGATGTTCGGCGAGTTGCGGGATGAGTTCGACTACGTCCTGATTGACGCTCGCACGGGCGTCACAGACTTTTCTGGCATTATTGCTGCGCAACTCCCCGACGTGCTCGCATTTCTGTTCACCGCAAATGAGCAGAGCCTCGAGGGCTCGATCGAGGTCGCACGGCGTGCGGCCAAAGCCCGCAACGGTCTCGCCCTGGACCGTTCGCGGCTCCTGCTCCTTCCGATACCTGCGCGCTTCGAAACCCAGTTCGAGCATCGGATCTCGATGGCGTGGCGGGACCGGTTTGCGACCGAGCTTGCTGAGTTCTATCGGGGTTGGGCCGGACCCACGGACTCGACCGCTCGGCTTATCCAAGCCACCACCATCCCTTACGTGCCGTATTGGACCTTTGGGGAACGGCTGTCCGTCGTCGAGGACGAGACCGCGGACCCCCTCGGCATCAACTACAGCCTTGAGACCCTTGCCGCGTTGTTCGCTCACAGGCTGGGCCAGACGAGCCTTATGCTGGAGAGCCGCGACGATTACGTAGCCGCAGCGAGGCGCATCGCTGCCGGCAGTAGGCGTTCTAGGTCAGACGTGTTCCTGAGCTACGACCATGTTAACACGTTCGCGGCCGAAGAAATGCGGGAGGCGCTTTCGAAGCGGGGGCTTTCGGTCTTCATGGACCGTTATGAGCTTCAAGCCGGAGAGCCGTCTGAGGCGGCGCTGCGATCCGCCATTGAGGCGTCGGACCACATGCTAGTATTGGTAGGGGACGGCACGCGCGAGCGTCGTTGGCAGGAATTCGAGATTCGCGCTTTCCAACGGCAAGCCGCGACCGACGGGCACTCTAGATTCATCGTGCCGGTCTTGCTGGATGGCACGCCCACCTCGGCAATACCCGACCTTCTGCGCCACATGCAGTATGTCGCCGTTAGCCTCGACTTCGATTCCGCTGCGAGAAAAATCGTAAAGATGCTTAGGCCAGCGCAACTGGAGCCTGGGCCCCGTCCCGGTCGGAAGTGCTACATCAGCTTCGACGCCGTGCATGACATGTGGCGGGTTCAGCAGATCCGAAACATGGGTCGAATAGAAACGCAGCCGATACTGGATCGGGAGGCCTGGGACAAGGTTCTCAGGCGTGGCGACAAGGCCATCACTGCCTGGGTTGACGACAACATGCGTGGGAAAGAGTGTCTGATCGTGTTGGTCGGTGCCCAGACCGCTGACCGAAAGTGGGTGAGGTACGAGATAGAAAGGGCATGGCGCAACGGCCTCGGCATCCTCGCGATCGACGTTCACAATCTCAAGGACCGGGACGGGCGGTCCTCAGAAAAGGGGGCGAGCCCCTTCGATGCGCTTTTGATTGAAGGCACTGCCATGGACGCCCAGACCTATGACCCCCCGTTTACCGACAGCGTAGCCGTTTATGAATACATCCGGGATAATCTCAGGCACTGGATATCTCATGCCGTGGACGCGCGACGACACCGAAGTTGACGCGCAAGGACGCAACGTTGAGAAAGGTGGCCAGTTCAACTTTCCTTTTCCATCACAGCAAGAAATAGGAATTGGTTGCGGACGCGACCCGGGGCGATTGAGAGCAAAGATTTTTTCGATAAGAACGATCTGAAATTCCTCATGAGAGTGAGGCGACGACAGCTCCTTTCCCGCGATCCGCCTCGGCAATTCGGCTTAGCCCATGCCGAAGAGCGCAGTAGGCCAGTCGAAACAATTGACTGGGTATACAATCTGCGCGCCGCGCATCCGATATCGCGCGCTAATACAAGGCAGCAGCAGCTAATATGATCGACATTACGAGCTTTGAACGTCCGACCTTAAGACGCGTTGGCTGACGTTCGTGGACAGGGCCCGCGAACATCCGCTTCTGGGAGAAAGCAAGTTTTGTCTGAACGTCTCAGATTGGGCGCGTTCCCGCCTGGCAGCTTTGGGGCCGACTGCCGACGGTCCGCTATCGAAAGAAGCCAGCGAATAGCTGCCGTTTGGCCACTCAAGTGCGTCGCCCACGACGCGGAGCTGACTTATTGGTGGCCGAAAGCGTTTTGGTCCCTTGGCCGGCTAACCCGAATGCAACAACCTCTTGGAATAGCCCGTCGAGGCGACCATCACAGTTGTTGTAGCCGTGGCAGCTCTGCGGGACTGCACGTCGTTGAAGATCGAAAAGCAATCCAAGTATGCCACTGAAACCCCTTGAAGGATCACCACGCGAGGTAACCCCATTCCTTGTGAACTGCTCTCAGAGGTCGGCCGCTGAGCAACCTTCCCTCCCCGCGCCTATGCAGGCGCCTTATTATACCGAGCATTTCGCGGCGACCGCTTTTTCCAGTATCCTCGTCACATGCCCCACACGCCTATGACGCCCGAGACCGCTTCGCCGATAGACGGCATCAGGCCTGCCGCCGCAGCACGCCGGCGCGACGACTTCAAGCCCATCGTCAAGATCCAGCTCGCCCAGCGTGTCGGCTACCTGTGTTCCAACCCAAAGTGCCAGCGGCTGACCGTCGGGCCACGCAAAGGCGAAGAAGGTGCGAACAACATAGGCGTGGCCGCCCACATCAAAGCCGCGTCACCCGGAGGGCCCCGCTACGATTCCAGTCAGAACCCGACCGAACGCGCGAGTGCGGATAACGGAATCTGGCTCTGCGCCGACCATGCCCACCTCATTGACCACAACGCCAAGGAGTTCACGGTCGAGAAACTGGAGAAGTGGAAGCAGGAGGCCGAAGAGCGCGCGTTCCAGCAACTTGCCAGTGGCAAGGGTCCAGCGATCATCGCCCAACTCTCGGACGAACTTATCCAGCAGTTGGCGCCATACATTTCACGGCTCGGTCTGCCGCACGATGCCGATCTTGCGACTGTAAAGGCGCAGGTACGCGCGGCGTCGCTGGCGGATATTGAAACCTATGAGCGGCGACGGAGCTGGCCAAGGCATTCCGTGGAACTTGAACTCGGGGTGGAGGACGTCGAGGATGTTCAAGACGTCCGCAACCTAGACCAAGGCCACTTCGCTCAGGTTCTCGCTACGGCGCAGCATATCGTCCTGCTGTCGGCCCCCGGCACCGGCAAGACCACGACCCTCATCCAGATCGCCCGCAAGATGATCGAGGCAGGTCCCGTGCCAGTGTTCGTGCCTCTTGGCGCATGGGCCGAATCCGGTAGAGACCTCTTTGACTGGGCATCCCGACGGAGAGTTTACGAGGCGCTCTCCAGTGCGCACCTCAAGTTCTTGGCAGACCATGGCGAGCTCGCCCTGATCCTGGACGGCTGGAACGAAGTCCCCGACACAGCACGCCGCCGTCTCATCAAGGAGATAGAAGAACTTGAAACACTGTTCCCGCTGCTGAACGTGGTTATGAGCAGTCGCCGGACCGCCGTGGACGTCCCGCTTGCAGGGCGCCGTATCTCTGTCCTCCCCCTGTCGGACGAGCAGCAACGCGAAGTCGCGAAGGGCATGAGGGGGCAGGACGGCGTCAGCGTGCTCGATGCCGCTTGGCGTACCGTCGGTCTGCGCGACCTCGTAACGATACCTCTATATCTGCACGCCTTGATGGAAGCGACCACCTCGGGAAAGCTACCCGAGACGAAGGAAGAAGTAACTTCGCCGCATGGTCGAAGCCCACGAGGCCATTCCCGCCAACAAGGAGCTATTTCACCGGGAACTGCATGAGGCGGGTTTGGTGCGGTGGAAATCTGCCCGTCAGACAGGAGGTTTTCGCTTGCGCTCGATACTGCCGAACGCGCCCAGCATACCTACCTCACGACCATCGCGGCGACCGCCCAACTGTCGGGTACGCCGACAATTCACGATCGCGATGCCGTCCTCGACGTCCTTGTGGGCAGTCATTTGCTGATCAGGCATGACAGCCAGCTCTACTCGTTACAGCACCACGCGCTACAGGAGTGGTTTGCATCCCTTGACCTGGAGGCGGGGCTCGTAATGGCAGGGGATGACCTCAGCCTAGAGCATCCGCTTACGACAGTTGCGCTCAACGACCGCAGCTGGACCGAGGTGGTCCTTTTTGCATGCGAGCGAATGTCGCGGAAAGACGAGGCGGGTGCCAAGGTTGTTGCGAAGGTTGTGGATTTGTTGCTGGGTATCGACCCAATCTTCGCCGCGCATGTTGTCGCGCGATCGGGGCCGACTGTTTGGCAGATCATTGGAGACAGGGTCGTAAGGTTCGGGCGTGCCTGGCATACGCAAGGCCGGTTAGACCGCGCGGTCGGTTTCATGATCGAGACTAAAAGGCCCGAGTTTGCGGATATCGTGTGGCCTTTCGTTTCCGGCGACAACGGTCAGAAGCAGATGAGCGCGATGAGGATCGTGCGTCGCTTCAATCCGTTCGTCCTCGGAGATCGTCTCGCGCGGGACTTCGCGGGACTGCCTGATCAGGCACGCGAGACATTAGCCACCGAATTGGCGTTTCATGGCGATCGGGACGCCCTCGATGCGGTCCTCGCATTGGCGCTGAATGAACACAATCTGGAAATCCGGCTTCGCATCTTTGAAGGCCTCTCTTTCCGTGTCGCCACGCGGCAAATGGAGGAGCTTCTGCGAGCCTCTGGTGACGAGTTGGCGCAAGCAGTCGCACGAAAGAACCAATTCGACGGGGTTCGGGATCCAGAACTACTGGCTGACCTCTTGGAAAGGCGAAAAGCCCTAGTTACAGCCGATGCATCGCCAGAGGTCCGTTTGGCGAGGGCCCTCGACTCCCTTTCGGACGAAGAAGCAGCGGTGACGGTTGAGCGCGAACTGAAAGATCTCGCATTCTCGTTCAAGGACCGCGGACATCACATCACGCACGAAGCCTGGAACCGCTTTCCGCGCCACGTCGCCGTGGCGCTCAGGTGGCGAGTGGAGAATGGTCTCGACCTACCCTATCAGCCGCTGCAGTATTTGGAAGGCGCCGAGCCCACCGACGACGACCCTGTAGCCACGCTGACGTTGCAGGACGACAAGAGCGATCGAGCAAGCGTGGCGTGTTTTCTAGCCGGGGAGCGTACCGTTCGGGAATTGACCGTTCGCTACCTTGATACCAGACGCAAGTTGCGAGCGGACGGCGAGCGGACAGAGGCTGCCTACGGACCCTCCCACAAGCTTGCAGACAAGCTGGAAAGCACGCGCGCAAGCGTGCTGATCGACGTCTTGCAGGAGTTCGCAGAAGGGCTAACTTCAGATGAAATCAACGACCTCGCCGATGTTCTCAGCCGGCACGGTCGCGGAGGGGATATCGAACACTTGCAGATGCCCCCTGCCAGCAGACCAGCTGCCGTCAAACTTATAGAAGGATGGGGGCAGCAGCTCCTCGGCAAGTCAGCTTCACGGCATCACATGGCCCAACTCACGTGGGCGATGCGCCGCGTTCCTGATGCTTGTCAGGTACCCATATTGAACAGGATGGTCGAAGCAGACCTCGCGGGTCTTGCCGCGGCAAGGGCGGCGTATGCGGTCAACAGGTCCAACGAGAATGCCTTGAACGAAATGCGATGGTCTCACGTTCACGAGTACCGCATCATGCTGACAACTATCGGCAACGACGAGGCCGAAGCGGTGCTGAAGCGTTATCTTCTCGACGCGGACTTCGGTCCGGAAGCGGCTGTCGGGCTCCAAGTCATCTGGCAGCAGCGAAACGAACCAGCGCCTGACGACAAAGATCGCAAGTTCAGCCAATGGCCCGACTTCGCCCGTGCCGTCGCAAATCGGTCAAGGGACCGCACCCAGAGCTGCGACACAGCGGATCTGCTTTTCAAGGTCGCAGAGACCTGGGGTAAGGCCGGATCCATGAAAGAACTTGGACGTGCGGCGCGATTTGCCGGCTGCGCCGTGCTGCTTCCGCATGGCAACCGCACGGCATTCCTGATCGACTTCCTGCAGGCCGAGTTACCACACCGGCTGCGGCTAGAACTTGCGCAACGCATGACGGTCGGCGGTCTTGTCGTGCCCGCTGGCATCATCATGAAGGGGCTGTCGGATGCGATGGCCGAGCACGGCGATCGTAAATGGATACAGGACAATGACCTATACACATTGTTTGACTGGCTGGAACTGCTACCGGTCTCGGATCAGCCGTTCGCGTTGTTTGACGGACTCGATGCGATGGCCGCAAAATTCCAGTTCGGCGAATGGCGTATCCGGGATCTGTTGAACAGTGTGCGACATCTGGAAGAAGGTCTTCGGATGGAACTTTTGCGTGGGCTCGTATACCGCTACCCGAAGTTGACTGACCAATACGAGCTGTTTCTTGCGCTCAAGAATCCGGGGCAGGCAACGCTGGACTTCCTACTGGAAATGGCGGCCGGGAAATACGGCAATGGACCGATCGAGCGCGGTACACGCTTTGACTACCCCGACGAATTGTTTCTGACGCTCTCGCCAGAGGCGCGGGAGAACTTACCGGCGCGATATGACGCGGTAAATGATGAGCGACAGAAGGCGCTGCTCGCGGGCATCCTTCTCGCTGGAGCAGATCACGCCACCGTCCTGAAGCTTGCACAAGACAAGACCGGACGCCATGTCATCGGTCAATTTGGCTGGAATACGCGCTCCAAGATTCTGTATTTCCACCAGCCGACTGGCAACGGTTCGTCGTCTTACTCTCTCATCCCACGCGATCTGTCCGAACTCCGTAAAGGACTGTACGGTCTGACCCAGTCTTCTGATCCCGAAACGGCCAAATTCGCTGCCGACTATCTGGTGCAGATTGACGCCGAGCGTGATGAGGAAGGTGGGATTGATGCTGGTCCCCGCCATCCGGATATCTCCTCAGGTCGGCCGTGGCCCGTCGTGAAAGAGGTGGGCAACGCAGGGTTGCCAGATGCATCTCCTACTTCCGCCTAGAATGGTCTATCGGCAAGCTGAGCCGGGGCGCAGGCGCTGCAAGGGCGCCTATTTTGAATGCCAGTGGCCGTGCATCCACAGGTATGACGCTAAGGGCAATATTGGAGCAGCTAAGAGCCCGTCTTGCCAAACGATTTGCCGATAAATTTAGCTAAACCGTCTTTCTCTCCCTTCTCAACACGGGCGTGTCGTTGGGCGTTCGGCAGCAGTGTCATTGTTTCCGGAGACATCCTTTGAAAGAGAGAGTCTACCCACTCTATCTTGCTCAACTCCGGAAGCGGTTGGATTGGAAGGCCATAGACGTAGTGCGCGCCGTCGGCAATGAACCCAATCACCCTGCCACCGCCGCGCCGATTAAGCGACACGATCTGCGGCACGCCGCCAGAAAGTGGATCGCTTTTCTTCTCCAACGCGTCACAAAACGATGAAAAAATCGACCGGGCGGTGCCGCCCTGTGGGCTCGCGTTCCAAGCGTTGATTTCGCGATCCAGCGCGTGGTCGCCGCTTCCAAGTTTAACCAACACGGCGCTTTTCAATGGAACGCCAACTTCGATCTTCTGGTCCGTCCAGGTCCGCCGCCCAGCTTGATAACTGGTTTTCCAAAGGTAAAACGACCCTCTTAGCCCCTCACCATCTCGTGCACCGTGCAAGATGATGAAGTCGTAATCTGGAGCATTATGCCGCCGTTCAAATGACCGTTTCAGATACTCAACAATCTTGTCGTGCCGCATTTCAGCGGTTGCCTGTTGGTCCCAAAGCAGGCTTTGCCCGGCTAAATCTCCGAGTTGACCGAGCACTAAGGTTGGGTACAGAACGTCGCCGCAATAGCCGAACACTTCCGCCGACCGGGACGCAAATACCTTGCGGCCGCTGTCCCACCGGTGAGATTCTGAGCCCCATGTGATCCGGCTATCTCCCACAATGTAAATGCTGCTCGGCCCTCTCGAATCGACCGAAACCCAGGATAATAGTGTTGTCACTTGACTAAGCGCCCCGTTTATCTCCAAAGGATATACTGAATTCGGGAGGCAACTCCCAGACGTTCCACCACTTTTGAGTCCAAGCGTTCGCGATCCATCGGGGCAGAGCACCTTGGACAGCTAGCTAGACGGTCGGCGGCGGTGTCAAGCGCCACACCCACTCGGTCGAATACCCAGTCGCCCCGGCGCGCAACATATTAGCAAGATCTAGGCATCTCGCGGCATGGTTTCGATGACGGCCAGGCTTGCCTTTGCTGCATGTAAATGCCGACCGGGAAATCCAAGGACGAACACCAACCGGTCGCGGAGGAACTCGGAATGCCGGAAGCACACGATGAGGTAAAAACGCTCCTGCAGACCAATACCGGAGTCCCCAATGAGTTCGTAGCTCGGGTGGCTACGGCGATGGCTGTGCCGTCTGAGCCGCTCGCCGCGTTTGTTGGCCAGCCCCTCCGTTCCTTTTATCAGCAGGCTATCTGCGGCGGTCTGGTGTTCCAGCTTAGCGATGGAAGTCGTCTCGTTCGAACCGTGGTTCCGATGGCCTTTCAATCAGTGCTTGCCGGGATCATGCTTGCCGCAGAGCTGGTCAAGCATAGTGCGGGTTTTCCGATAGTCCGACAACCAGCACTCGCGTGATTCTACTGCGCCCCCTTGGTTCTCACCTCCATGATCCGAAAGCCAAAGATTCCAGCGGCCGCTGCATCTGCAGCGATGAGGATTTCATTTCCGCCTACAGGCTGAAATACGGCTGTGCCGTTGAACAGCTGAGCAACGGGTCCGCCTAAAAAGATCTGAAGTCTTCGTTACCGCGGACGGCGCGCTGTCAAGCGCTCACCGATGTTTTCGACCACGATCGAGTGCCTGATGAGAGTGCGGGGCGGATACTGTGACACGCTCGGCCCGCTGCTTGTCAATGTGAGGCCCAGAACCCACGACAGAGATCCTTGAGCGACGGCTCGCCGTTTAACGTTTTTTGTACTGTTATCTACGTTCGACCATATTCGTCGTCGAAGCGAACGATATCATCCTCGGCGAGATAATCGCCGCTCTGCACTTCAATGATCACCAGGTCAATTCTGCCTGGGTTCTCGAGCCGATGCTTATGGCCGCAGGGGATGTAAGTAGATTCGTTTGTCCTCAGGAACAACTCCTGCTCGCCATTGACGATCTTGGCGGAGCCGCTGACCACGACCCAGTGCTCCGAGCGATGATAGTGCATCTGCAGGCTCAACTGGCGACCGGGCTTCACCTCGATGCGTTTGATCTTGAAGCGCTCGCCTTCCTCCAGAACCGTATAGGAACCCCAGGGCCGGTGTACCGTGCTATGGACCAGATGAGCTTCATGTCCCGAAGCCTTGAGGCCCTCGAAGAGCTTCTTAACGTCCTGAACGCGGTCGCGGGATGTGACAAGCAAAGCGTCCGGGGAATCCACGATCACCAGATCGCTTACGCCCACCGTGCCGATGACGCGCTTGTCGGAGCTCACATAGGTGCCGGTCGTGTCGACCATGTGCACATCGCCGCGTATCCTGTTCCCGCTTTCGTCGGGGGCGATCAAATCGGCCATTGCGTTCCAGGATCCGATGTCGTTCCAATCCATGTCGCAGGGAATCACGGCAAGTCTGTTAGTCTTCTCCATGACAGCGTGGTCGAGCGAGATTCGCGGCGCGGAACCGAAATGCTCAGGCGCGAGTTCGATTTTGGCAAAGCCTTGGCATTGACTGGCGCGGCCGTTCTCGTAGCTGTCGGCGACGGCCTGGAGCACCTCGGGACAATGCAAAACCATCTCGTCGAGCATGGTTTGCGCACTGAAGCAGAAGATGCCGGCGTTCCAGAAGAAGCGTTGAGACGCGACATAGGCTTTGGCTGTATCCAGATCCGGTTTTTCAACGAAACGGACGACGTTCTCACCATCTGCTTCGATGTAGCCGAATGCTGTGTCCGGTCTGGTTGGGGTGATGCCCAATGTGGCGATCCGCCCGAGCTTCGCATGTTCCATGGCCAGGCCCATGACGTCTAGAAACGCAGGCAGGTTGCCAATCAGGTGATCGGCCGGGAAGACGCACAGGATCGCGTCAGGGCCTTGCGTTGCCCTCGCATGGATCGCGGCTGCAGCCACGGCGGCGGCCGTATCCCGAGGTTCGGGCTCGAGCAGAAAGGTGCGTGGCAGGACCACGGAATCCAGTTCGTCAAATTCGTCCTTGGTCAGGAAGAGGTGTTCCGCGGATGTCACAGCGACGAGTTCCACGACACCTTCTATCGAAGCGACGCGCAGCACAGTGTGCTGAATGAGAGAATATCCATCCGCTACTTTGAGGAAAGGTTTGGGGTGCGATTGCCTTGAGGCGGGCCATAGCCGCGATCCGGCTCCGCCGCTGATGATCACGGGAATGACTTTCATAACCAACCTCAATCTCGTCTCTGGAGTGATCGCCCGCGTTGTTTCGAGCGTCAGCGTCACGATCGCCGTCGCTCTGGCTTGTCTGCGGCCCCGCGTAACAGCGAAGTTCTGGTACGTTGCAGGCGGCGTCAGATGACGACGCTATCGGTAATGTACGACGCCTCCACTGGCGTCGGTGAGAAATGCGCATTCAACTATGCCTGTTGGTTGCCTCTGCCGAATTGCGCAGGTGGCGGGTCTTAACTGAGATCAGAGACTTGGCTGTCTTCTATCAAAGTCAAACGACTTGGCTCCTTCAGATCGAATTCAATTACCCGTGGTGCGAATAGACGTGCATATCGTGTAAAGGCGCTCGTCGGGGGAAACCGAATTACGGTATCGCAGCGCCCGAGAAGATACATCTCAACGAGGGCGGAAATTCCGCCGTCAATCCCGAGTGCTGCAGTGTGTAAGGGGCCACCTTGATTGGATCCGAAGTGCTTCGGGACAGTGAGCAGATCGGGAAACCTGGCCGACAGAAGATCCAGTATCCGCGCGCTGTCCGTGCATAAGAACAGCCGCACAGGCCTGGGGTGCGGTAACGCCTTAGCCTTGTCAATTGCAGCGCACACTTGCCGAACGGCGAGCTCCGGATCGGCCCAGTAGGGCGCATGCTCCATGATGTCTTCACCGTTACCGTGCCGAACATGAATCCCGATGATGCTGTGCCCCTCAAAACATTCCTGATAAATGGCATCTATGCGGGCTTGAATTTCTGGCCGAGGCTGGACACTCTGGAACACCTGCCGCTCTGCATCCTCATCGCACCGCCACATCAGACAAGCGTCACACACTACTGTGTTCGCTTCGACATCGTGTTCGGCCTGAAAGAGCTCGCCCAACTCATCGCGCTCTTGGAAAATCTGCTCATCTGGCCGGTAAAGGCACTCGATCGCCGGCCTGTTCCACCACTCCGGGAAGAATGGACCAGGGAAGGAAACGTCGTTGATCCGGTCGTCGGAAATAGCCGGCACGCCAGCGATGTCATTGATCGGCTGGAAGAACACCGGAAACGCATTTGTGAAGGGTTGGTCGAGGTAGCAGGCCCCCCGCCAGTCGATGACTAGAGTTCGTCCCGACCGCTGCGCGTAGCGCCAAGCGGCCGCCAACGACCACAGACAATCACCGAACCCCGTACGCCTCCGAGAGACGACGAACCGGCGCTTTTCCACTCCACTAACATGCATTTTCGGAAATCTCGTTCAGAGAGGAGGTTGCATCCGGTTTGGAATCCTTAGTCGACAGGTAGACCCTGACGCCGGGCGCTTGGCAGAGGCCGGGCCATAGGGCAGAAGAGCTCACTCAGCACTGCCCACTAATCCCGTGACGCTCGCACAGCTTGAAGCCGATGCCCTCGCTTCCGGTTCAGCCTTCTCTACTGGGCCTCCGCGGCATATGTAAAATCTATTGAATGGATGCCGGCCATCCATGCGTTGGATGCCATGATGAAAGGGCTCGGCTGACGCGGGCCCGGCCAATAGAGCCGAAACAGCCGGGGAACGCTGCGACACTGCCTGCCGGAGCAAATCGTTCCGTCGACGCCATACGCCAAGGGTGCAAGGCTGCATACAGCAACCGTACCGGGCGAGATGAGGTCGACAGCTCGACGCGCCTGGAACCAGCTGATCGACAGAATCTGCAGTCTGCTCCCAAAGTTCTGCACGACCTGTGCCGGATGCTGTGGTGAGGGCTCGCGGCCACGAACTTTGTCCTCGCCCCGAACGGAAGCTCGCGCCTACGACTCCGGGCCGGCGAGGCGCCCCCGCTGCTCGGTCCGACCATCCATTCTGTGGATGCACTTTATCCAAACAATCGATTTCACTGATCCAAACAATTCCCATTAGAAGACGCTGAAGCAAGAAAGAAAGGCGTCCTCACTCGCTGATGGATGAGCAAATCAGCTGCAAGGTGCTGGGAGTACATGTCGCTCACGGCGTGAGCTGAGCGGCACTCAGACCGCATGTACGAAGCCGACGGTTAGCGGCGCAACTCTATTTTGCTGTGACTCCAAGCAAGAGGTGTGCTCGGCTGGCGGACTGTCAATTGACGAGCTTCGCGCCGCATCTGTCGAAGTGCTCCATAGCGCACGGGGCTGGCCGCACATTGTGTCGGCGTGGCGAGCCGGAGCCGAAACTTTAAACTTTAATAGAGCAGGAATAGAATGGGCGATAGCAGGAAAGTTGCTCTTATTACGGGCATAACTGGACAGGATGGTGCCTATCTTGCCCGTCTTCTTCTCAAAAAAGGCTACATCGTTCATGGGATTAAGCGACGTTCCTCTTCCTTCAACACAGGTCGTATCGAAGACCTCTACCAAGACCCGCACGAATCCGATCCGCGCCTGATCTTGCATTACGGTGACCTCACTGATTCGACTAACCTCATCCGCGTGGTTCAGGAATCTCAGCCAGACGAAATTTACAACTTGGCTGCTCAGAGCCATGTGCAGGTGTCGTTCGAAACACCTGAGTACACAGCAAACGCGGACGGTATCGGTACATTGCGACTTCTTGAGGCGATTCGCCTCCTCGGTCTGACGGACAAGACCCGCTTCTATCAAGCCTCGACTTCGGAGCTATACGGCCTCGTGCAGTCCGTACCGCAGAACGAAACGACGCCCTTTTATCCGCGCAGCCCTTACGCCGCCGCCAAGCTCTACGCCTACTGGATGGTCGTCAATTATCGCGAGGGCTATGGTATGCACGCTTCCAACGGCATTCTTTTTAATCACGAAAGCCCCCTTCGTGGCGAAACTTTTGTGACGCGCAAGATCAGCCGCGCTGCCGCTGCTATCTACCTGGGCAAGCAGGACAAGCTTTATCTCGGCAATCTCGATGCTCAACGCGATTGGGGCCATGCGCGTGAGTACGTGCGAGGTATGTGGATGATGATGCAGCAGGATCAACCGGATGATTACGTGCTGGCTACGGGCAAAACGACTCCTGTCCGCCAATTCGTCGAGTGGGCTTTCGAAGATATCGGCGTCGAGATCGAATGGCGTGGCAAGGGTGTCGGCGAAAAGGGCTATGATGTAGCGAGCGGCAGATGCCTAGTCCAAGTGGACCCACGCTACTTCCGCCCCACGGAAGTCGATCTTCTCCTGGGTGACGCTACCAAGGCGAAGGAGAAGCTCGGCTGGGTGCATGAGACATCCGTGCGCGAGCTTGCTGCGGAAATGGTACGCGAAGACCTGAAGGTCATGCAGACATCTGTAGTCATGAAGGAAGCGTAATGTATGATCTGAACGGAAAAACCGTGTGGGTCGCTGGCCACAAAGGTATGGTGGGCAGCGCTGTTGTACGCCGACTCGCGTCTGAAGACTGCAAAGTTGTGGCCGCCCCTCGGGGAGAGCTAGACCTCAAGCGACAGACCGAGGTTGAAAACTTCGTGGCAGTGATGAAACCGGACGCTATCATTATGGCGGCGGCAAAGGTAGGTGGTATTCTCGCGAACGCCACCTATCCGGTCGACTTTCTTTACGACAATCTGATGATCGAGGCCAATATCTTCGCGGCAGCCCACGAAAACAATGTCGACCGCGTCCTCTTCCTCGGCTCGTCTTGCATCTATCCGAAGATGGCACCACAGCCCATTCCTGAAAGCGCGCTTTTGACCGGGCCACTAGAGCGCACCAACGAATGCTACGCCGTCGCCAAGATCACCGGCATCAAAATGGCTCAAGCCTATCGCCAGCAATATGGCCGCGACTACATCTCCGCTATGCCGACGAATCTCTACGGGCCAGGCGACAATTATGACTTGCAGTCAAGCCACGTCATCCCAGCGCTGATCCGGAAAGCGCATGAAGCTAAGCTCATAAGTGATAAGCAAATCACCATCTGGGGCACGGGCACACCACGTCGGGAATTCATGCACGTCGACGACTGCGCCGACGCATTAGTCTTCCTTCTGAAGAACTACTCTGACCATGATCACGTCAATCTCGGCTGCGGACAGGACATCACGATCCTAGAGCTGACTAGAATGATCTGCCGTGTAGTCGGATTTACCGGGGAGATCGCGCATGATCACTCTAGACCTGACGGTACACCGCGAAAGCTGATGAGCGTCGACAAGCTGCGCACTTTGGGATGGGCAGCAAAGATCACTCTCATGGAAGGCATCGAGAGTGTCTATCATGCATTTCTGAACGGGAGCTACACCGAACGGCGATAGATAAGAGGATTTGCTGCGTCTCAGGCCTGTACGCGCTTTCGGGACCCAGAGCTAATGTAGACTGAGACAATCACTCGATGGCGATAGCGCTCATGTGAGCCAGCCGCGAGGAGCCCTGCCGGACCCGGACCCCATCCGCTCCAACCTCGTCGCCGTGAAGGTCACGGTGCGCTGCCCACGCCGACGCCGACTGCGTCAATCCTCACAAGGGTAACCGTCGATAACCGAACGCGTCTACGGTAACCGAATGTACTTCTTGTTCTCGTCCGAGGGATCTGTCGATGGGCATTCCGGACGAGCCAAAGTTTGAGCATGTTACCTTCAAAACCCGGTTAGCAACGTCGGATTTGGTATGAAATTCGGAACAAGTGGATTACGGGGCCTGGCGACAGAATTGGCAGGAGCCGCCTCTGCCCTATATGCAACGGCATTCGCGACATTCCTGCTGGAATCCGGCCTGGCCAGAATTGGCGACGAGATACTCATAGGGCGCGACTTTCGCGCCTCGAGTCCGGCCATCGCCGCCGTCTGTGCGGCGGCACTGTCCGCGCTCGGCTTCATCGTAGTCGATTGCGGCGCAGTCCCCACCCCTGCCCTGGCACTGTATGCTCAGGCGCGTAAGAGTGGTTGTTTGATGATCACAGGCTCGCACATTCCGGCCGACCGTAATGGAATAAAATTCTATCGACCCGACGGTGAGATCGACAAGGGTGATGAGCGGGAGATAACGCGCATCGCCTTGCAGTTGGAGAAGCGCGGATACGTCCTTGAAGGTGCTGTTGCACGTCGGCAGCACCGGGAGGCCGAATGCAAGGCCTTTTTCATGGCGCGCAATCGAAAGCTTATGGAGATTAATGCTCTAAAGGGCTTAACGGTGGGCGTATATCAGCACAGCACAGTCGCGCGCGATCTCTTGGTTGACATTCTCTCATATCACTGTGCGACGGTCGTAACCCTGGGACGTTCGGAAGGTTTCATTCCTGTCGACACTGAAGCGGTCTCTGACGAGACTGCTCAACAGTTCAAGCTCTGGGCCAAAGAGCATCGGCTTGATGCGGTCGTCTCGGCAGATGGCGATGGTGACCGCCCACTGGTAGCTGACGACCACGGAGACCCCCTTCGCGGTGATTTGTTAGGCCTGATTACGGCGAACTTCCTGCAAGCGAAGGCAGTCGTCACGCCGGTCACATCAAACTCTGGTATCGAGACCGCAGGTTCTTTTAAAGTCGTGCGTACCAAGGTTGGATCGCCATTTGTTATCGCTGCCATGCTCGATTTGGTTGCGTCGGGTCACGAGCGCGTGGTTGGTTTCGAAGCAAACGGTGGTTTGTTGACCGGCACGGACTTTGACCCGAACGGAACTAAACTGCCAGCGCTACCTACACGCGACAGTTTTCTCCCCATCCTTGCGGCACTTTCCCTTGTTAGTACAAGTGGGCAGCCACTGTCGGAGATTGGCAGTTCCTTTCAATTGCCGGCAGCGGCGGCGGATCGCTTGGAAAATTTTTCCGTCGAAAGCAGCACTCGCCTCATGACATACCTTCGTACAGCGGAAACTAACATCGCCGCCTTCGTCGGGTCGATTGGGGTGGTAAGCAAGGTTAGCGATGTTGACGGACTTCGTATCACTCTCGCGGATAAGCGTGTCTTGCATTTGCGTCCATCCGGAAATGCCCCGGAAATGCGGTGCTACGTCGAAGCCGAAAATCGGGAGGACGCGGAGCTTTTGCTCCGGACTGGATTGGATCGAATTCGTAATTGGACGCAAGGCTAAATAAAAGCCGCCTCCCTGCGTATTCCAGGTGACCCTGGGGGTCGCACAAGCTACTCAAGCGCGATCAGAACGTCCACAGTGTCCCTGGCCCTGTCCGCTTTGAAGCGAACCGGAACGCCCGTGGAAACAGCCGATCCGTACCAGCCACGGAGCATCCGGTAGCTCATGGTCAAGGCAGCGCCTTCCGGTAGCGAACAGCCGGTCCCGCACTGACCGCCTGCGCCGCATGTACGATGGCGTTGGTGTCCAGGCCGTGGTGACGGTATAGGTCCGCAATAGTCCCCGTCTGGCCGAACTGCTCGACCCCGAGCGCCTTCACGCGATGCCCGTTAACCCCACCGAGCCACGCGAGCGTCGCCGGGTGGCCGTCGATCACGGTGACGATGCCGCAGTCACGCGATAGCGGCGCGAGCAGCCGCTCGATATGACTCAGGGCGCCAATCGCGCCACGCTGCCGGGCACGTTCCGCCGCCTGCCAGCCCGCATTAAGCCGGTCCGCGGAGGTGATCGCGAGCAGCCCGACATCGCGCCGGTCCTCCGCCAGAAGACCCGTCGCGGCAATCGCCTCCGGCGCGACGACGCCTTGATAAGCAATGACGACACTCGCGTTGGGCCCAGGCGGACGCAGCCAATAGGCGCCATTGACGATGTCCCGCGCGAGCGCCGGGTTCATGTCGCGCAGCGGCTGCTCGAGCGGCCGGGTTGACAGGCGAAGATAGACCGATCCTCCGGTCTGATCACGCAGCCACGTCGTCTCATCCGGATCCCCCTCGCCATTACGTTGCATGTAATCGAAGGCAAAGCGCATGATCACGGACAGTTCGTCGACGAAGGCCGGTTCGAAGGCGCAAAGCCCATCCTGCGCCATGCCGATCAATGGGGTGCCGATCGACTGGTGTGCTCCGCCCTCGGGCGCTAGCGTCACGCCCGAGGGCGTTGCGACCAGCATGAAGCGCGCATCCTGATAGCAGGCGTAGTTTAGCTGGTCGGCCGATCGGTAGATGAAGGGATCATAGACTGTCCCGATCGGCAGCAGGCGCACGCCATTGATCGAGTGCGAGAGACCGAGCGCCCCGAGCATGATCATCAGGTTCGACTCGGCGATCCCGAGCTCGAGGTGCTGCCCCTTCGGCCCAAATTCCCAGGTAAAGGTCGACGGAATGCGTTCGGCCTTGAAGGTGTCCGCCATGGTCTCCCGGGCGAAAAGGCCGCGCCGGTTGACCCAGCCACCGAGATTGGTCGAGACCGTCACATCGGGCGAGGTGGTGACAATGCGGTCGGCAAGCAGACTGCGCTCGCGTGCGATGTCGTTCAGGATCTGGCCGAACCCCATCTGGGTCGAGAGCGGCTTGCCGGGCTGCCCCGGTGACGGAAGGGTTTCAGGCACCGGCACCGACGGCGCAGACAGCCTCCTACGCCCCTCACTGAAGAACGGCGCCTTTGCGAAGAAGGCGTCAAGTTCCGCTTCCGGCAAGGTGGCGGCCGCCCATTTGTCCCACTCCTCACCCCGCTTTACGCCCATTTGCAGGCGGTAGTCTTCCATCTGCGTGGGCGTCATCTGCCCCGCGTGGTTGTCCTTGTGTCCGGCAAGCGGCAGACCGTAGCCCTTGATGGTGTAACAGATGAAGCAGACGGGACGGTCATGCCTGGACGCCGCCTCGAAGGCTTCGAGGAGGCTCGGCATGTCATGCCCGCCAAGGTTCGTCATCAACGCCTGCAACTCGTCGTCGGAGCGGCGTTCGATCAGAGTGGTGACCGGCCCTTGGTCTCCGATCTCGTCGAGCAGCCGCTTGCGCCAGGCAGCACCCCCTTGGAAGGTCAGCGCCGAATAGAGCTGGTTCGGACAGCGCTCTATCCACTCGAGCAGCTTCTCGCCCCCCGGCTCGGCAAAGGCAGCCTCTTGCAGAGCGCCGTGGCGCAGGACCATCACGTCCCAGCCGAAGTTGCGAAAAATCTGCTCGAAACGCTGCCAGAGGCCCTCCCGGATCACGGCGTCGAGCGACTGGCGATTGTAGTCGACCACCCACCAGCAGTTCCTGAGCCCGTGCTTCCAGCCTTCGATCAGGGCCTCGTAGATGTTGCCCTCATCCATCTCGGCGTCGCCGATCAGGCTGACCATTCGGCCCTCGGCACGCTCCTTCATCCAGCCGTGACCCGAGACGTAGTCCTGCACCAGCGACGAGAACAGCGTCTGAGCAACGCCGAGACCCACCGACCCGGTCGAGAAGTCGACATCGTCGACATCCTTCGTCCGCGAAGGGTAGCTCTGCGCGCCCTTGTAGCCGCGGAAGTTCATGAGCTTTTCGTGGGTCTGGTTGCCCGCCAGATACTGAAGTGCATGGAAGATCGGCGCCGCATGGGGTTTGACCGCCACCCGATCCTGCGGGCGCAGGACCGAACCGTAGAGCGCGGTCATGATGGTACTCAGCGACGCGGACGAGGCCTGATGCCCCCCGACCTTGATCTCATCGCCCTCGCGGACGTGGTTGGCGTGGTGGATCGTCCAGGCTGCGAGCCAGGAGACGCAGCGCTCGATCTCGTTCAGATATTCCAGTTTCCTCGTCATTCAGTTTCCCGCAAATCAGCTGCCGGTCTCACAGGACCCCCGCCCAAATGGTCAAAGATCGAGTTTCAACACACCTGTCGCGCGCGACACGCAGGGGATGAAGCGGTGGCCGCGTGCCTCCTTGGACAGGACGGCATCCCGATGGATCGGCTGTCCCGCCAGCATTGCGCATTCGCAGGTCCCGCACACCCCGTTCTCACACGAGGCCATCAACGGCACACCGGCCGCACGCAAGGCGGCCAGTGCCGTGGTCTCAGCCGAAACCTCAACCACCCTGCCCTCAGCCAGTTCTATGACGAATGGTTCCGGTGGCGCGCCATCAAACTCGGGAGGCTGGAAAGTTTCGAAATGAACAGTGCCCTCGGGCCAGTGTTGAGCCGCGCGCCCCACAACCGCCATGAAGCCAGGCGGTCCGCAGTAGTATGTCTGCGCGTCGTCCGAACGGTTCGCCAGCAGCGCGGCGATGTCCTGGCGGGTCGCCGGCTCGTCGTCGAAATGGAACCGAACATTGCCGCCAGGAAGATCGTCCTCGATCACGTCCAAGAGTGGCGTGAGCGCCCGGCCGCGGGTGAAATAGTGCAACTCGACGGGCTTGGCCTGCCGGGTGAGCGCGCGCGCCATGGCCAGAATCGGGGTGATCCCGATTCCCCCTGCCAGCAGCAAAGTCGGCCCCTCGCCTGGCTTGAGCGCAAAATGGTTGCGTGGCGCGGAGACAGGCAGTGTGGAGCCGACGGCAATGGTTTCGTGGATCCACGCCGAGCCGCCACGGCCGTCATTCTCGCGCTTCACCGCGATGGTGTAGCGGCCAAGCTCGGTCGGGTCGCCGCAAAGTGAATACTGACGCACCTTCCCTTCAGGCAGATGGACGTCGACGTGAGAACCCGCTTCGAACGCCGGCAGCACAGGTTTGCGTGGGTGTTTCAGGTCGATGACCAGCACGTCGCCCGGCTCCTTGCGGGCGGCGGTCACGGTCAGCTTCATGATGATGCGCGGCGAGGCCATGGCGTTTCACTCGTCGATGGGCAAGATCAGATCACCGGGGCGGATCACGCCCCCGACCTCGATTGT
This sequence comes from Mesorhizobium sp. M0293, assembly GCF_040321735.1. Classification (NCBI taxonomy): domain Bacteria; kingdom Pseudomonadati; phylum Pseudomonadota; class Alphaproteobacteria; order Hyphomicrobiales; family Phyllobacteriaceae; genus Mesorhizobium; species Mesorhizobium sp. M0293. Next base: position 69,740 of record NZ_JAMYSA010000004.1, on the reverse strand, counting down.
GCAGTTCAGGCCGGAGCGGTTCAGAAGCCCCTCGTAGAGACCCGGAAGCCCGAGCAACTCCTCGATATACTTGCACGGCACATTCATCCGGGCGGCCCTGAGAATCGTTTCCCCGACCCGGAAGCGTTTGCCGACAAGATGGCTAAGCGGAACGCCTCGTGTCGTCAGATTGCGCCGGTGATCTTCGGGTGCGAGCTTGGCCTTGAAGCCCGGAATTCTGGGTTCGCCCTGCGCGATGGCGTCCAAGACTTCAGCTTCGATCAGCGTCACTTCGCGAACGTCAGGACGCGCGGAATAGGTCCCCGTCCCCAGGTAGTAGCGGTCTCCGACAATGCCTTGGCCGGCAATAAGCTGCGCCTGCGCCAGCTCCTCCATTTCATAGGAGGCGGCAGGCGCGATATGGACGTGAAGCAGCTTTCCTCGCCAGGTCATCATCGCTCTCGGAAATTCGTCTCGTGGAAACCTGCTGCATAACTGGCCTGATCAACAGCGCCAGTTGCATGGCATTTTCCCGGTCCAGTTGGCTGTTTGGAAAGAAATACGGGGGGCCCTCGGACCGTTTTCAGCGCCAGCTTTCGGCGTCGCCCCGTCTCAGTTGTTCCGCGCCGGCATCGCGTCTTGCACCTGCTTGACAACCTCTCGCAGGACCTCAACGCCCTTCCCGATCTGCCGAATGCTCAAGGCGGCATAGCCCATGACAAGTCCGACGCGATCGGTGCGGCCTTCGTCCGATGGCCGTTCGTAGAGCGGCGAGATCAAGTGTAGCCCCAGGCCAGCGTCGCGGGCGGATTCGACCAAGGCCGTTTCCCGCGATCGTGGCAGGTCATTGAACCAAACGGCGACGTGCAGTCCCGCATCAGCTCCCTGGACAGTGATGCGATCCCCGAAGCTGTGCTGCAAGGCACCCAACAACGTTTCCCGACGCTCGCCGTTCAGCCTGCGCACACGGCGCACATGGCTTTCGTAGCCGCCGCTCTCGATCAACGATGCCAGCGCTTCCTGTTCAGCGACCGGCGAATGCCGGTCTGCGAATTGTTTGGCGGTTGCGAAGACCTCCTGCAATTCGGGCGGGAGGACGAGGTAGCCGATGCGCAGCATCGGCGAGAGCGTCTTGGAGATCGTGCCGAGATAAATGACAGCCCCGTGGTCCTCGAGACTGTGCAGCGGAGGGACCGGATTGATGTCGTAGCGATATTCGCTGTCGTAGTCGTCCTCGATCACATAGGCGTTGTTGTGCCGCGCCCATTCCAGAAGCTGATGGCGGCGCGCGATCGGCATGACGCCGCCCAGGGGAAACTGATGCGATGGCGTCACATAAGCCAGTCGTGCTCCGATCCCCGCCAGCAACTCGGTCCTCATCCCGTCTTCGTCGACGATGACCGGGATGGGTGAGGCACCCGTACTGGCAAAGACCTGACGCGCCATCCTGTAGCACGGATCCTCGATGACGAAGCGGTCGGCGGGATCGAGAAGCAGGCGCGCGCACAGATCAAGGCCCTGCTGCGAACCGCTGACGATGATGATCTGGTCGAGGTCGCAGCTCAGGGTCCGGGCGCGCCAGAGATAGCCCTGAAGCGCCTGGCGGAGCCGGCGCGAGCCGCGAGGATCGTCATAGGCAAGACGCAGCGGGCGCTGCCCCATCGCCTCGTTCATCGCGCGTTTCCAGACCAATGAAGGGAAATCCGACGGCGCGAGGTCGCCATAGCGGAACTCGACCTTCAGCCCAGTCGGCAGATAATCTGGCCAGGGTGACGTCGCGCGCAGCCGCTCGCCATATGCGGACAGGTGGATCGGGCCGACCCGTTGCGCGTGAGTGCGCCCCGTCCCATGGCCCATCAACGAAGACGCAACGCGAGGTCGTGCGCCTTGACGGACTTCGATGAAACCCTCCGCAGCCAGTTGCTCATAGGCGACCGTCACCGTGGTTCGCGAAACGCCGAGGTCATTTGCCAGGGCCCGGGAGGATGGCAACTGACTGCCGGTTTCGTAGACGCCGCCGAGGATTTGCTCGCGAAGGGCTTCGTATATCTGGCGTGCACCCATCGCGTGCGAGCGCGCTGCAGACCCGGCACTTGAAGACTGGACCATCTCTTTCATCGCCAACTGGATATTTCACATTGGCCAGGTTGCCGTCAATCTTTCGGAACCCCAAGAGAGATCGCAGAGGCCGAATGACCAGCTCCCATCCATCCGAAACCGATGCTCCCACGGGGTCGCTCAACCGCACCAGCCCCGGATTTGCCACCCGGGCGATCCATCATGGCTACGATCCGGCCGGCTTTTCCAATGCCGTCCAGCCGCCAGTGTTCCTGACGTCAACCTATGGGTTCGAAAGCGTGGCAGCAAACGATGCCGCCGCCGCCCTTGGTGGACGGCTCTATGCGCGCGAATACAATCCCACGACCGAGATCCTCGAGCAGCGGCTCGCGAATCTGGAAGGAGCCGAGGCGGGGCTGGTTGTTGCCTCGGGGATGGCGGCCTTCGGCACTCTGATCCTGTCGCTCCTGTCCCAGGGCGATGAACTCATCGTCCACAAGACGCTTTATGCGAACACGCTTGCCATGGTCGAACAGGCGGTCCCCCGCTTCGGCATCAAGGTCGTCGCGGTCGATCTGTCAAATCCCCACAATCTCGATGCTGCGATCACCGAGCGGACGCGGCTGGTTTTCTTCGAGACGCCGGTGAATCCGCTGAGCCGCATCCTCGACATAGCGGCAATTGCCGAGCGCGCTCACGCGCGCGGTGTAAGGGTTGCAGTCGACAGCACCTTCGCCTCGCCCGCGCTCCAGCGACCGCTTGAGCACGGGGCGGACATCGTGCTCCATTCGCTGACCAAGTACATCAATGGTCATGGCGATGCCCTTGGCGGGGCGCTTCTCGGCGACGCCCAAACGCTCCGTACGCTGCATGAAACGGGCCTGCGCTACATCACCGGCGCAGCGCTCTCGCCCATGTCAGCTTTCCTAATCCTGCGCGGTCTCAAGACGCTGACGCTGCGTATGGAACGGCACAGCGCCACGGCCCTTGCGGTGGCTCGGGCGCTGGAAGCGCACCCGGCGGTGGCATTTGTGAGTTATCCGTTCCTCGACTCGCACCCTGATCAGGTGACGGCGCGAAAACAGATGTCCAACGGATCGGGCATGTTGGCCTTTGGCCTCCACGCTGGATACGAAGGAGCGCGCCGGATGATGGACCGGCTCAACCTGATCATTCGCGCCGTCAGCCTCGGCGATGCCGACAGCCTCATCTATCATCCAGCAAGCCTCACCCGTGCTCGGCAGCCGATCCGCAAGGATGCCCATTTGGCCGATGGAGTCGGCGAGGATCTCATGCGTCTCTCGGTGGGGCTTGAAGACGCTGATGACCTGATCGCCGATCTGCGGCGGGCTTTGGACGTCTTGTAATGACCTGGCGTGCGGCCACCTCTGCGCTCACACATAGATCTGGAGCCTTGCCATGGCATTCCTGAGCGGTCTTTCCGCGTTCCCCATCACCCCGACCAATCGTGACGGCCGCGTCGATAGCGTTGCCCTGCGCAGGCTGATTGCTCGGCTTGGCATTGCTCAGGTCGATTCCATCGGTCTTCTCGGCAGCACCGGCACATACATCTATCTGTCGCGCGAGCAACGGCGGCGGGCGCTCTCCGAGACCTTGGACCAAACGGCGGGGCAAATGCCGGTCGTGGTGGGTGTGGGCGCGCTGCGCACCGATGAAGCCGTGGGGCTCGCGCAAGACGCCAAGGCCCTTGGAGCAGCTGCGGGTTTGCTTGCCGCCGCCTCCTACACCCCGCTTACTGATGACGAGGTGTTCGAACATTTCTCCACTGTGGCGCGCGAAAGTGGCCTGCCGATCGTCGTCTACGACAATCCAGGAACGACGCATTTCCATTTCAGTCCACCCCTTGTCAGCCGCCTGGCAAAGGTGGCTGGGATTGTCGCCATCAAGAATCCGACAGACAAAAGCGATGCGATCAAGAACCATCTGACCGCCCAGAGGCGCACACTGCCGGAAGGGTTCTCGATTGGCTACAGCGGCGACTGGAACGCCGCCGAGGCCATGATCGCCGGCGCCGACACATGGTACAGCGTCCTCGCGGGCATCCTGCCCGAGGTCTGCATGACGATCGTCACAGCGGCGCAACAGGGCGATGCGGCCGAAGCGCGACGGATCAATGCCGCGCTGGTCCCGATCTGGAGCGTCTTCAAGGAGTTCTCGAGCCTTCGCGTCGTCTATGCACTCGCTGAATTGCTCGACATTTGCAGTGCCGAACCCCCGCGTCCCATCCTGCCTCTGCCCCCAGCAGCGAAGCGCCAGATCGCCGCCGCGTTGAAAGGTTTGCCATCGGATGCCAGCCGGTGAACAGCAAACCCCGTTCGGCAAGTGAAAGGAAGTGCATGTATTTACCCGCTCATTTCGAGAACTGATCGAAAACAACGCACTCGGCGTGCTGATAGCCATGGCTGGAGCGGTCTCGACGCCAATCACACCCCTTCGAACTCGACAATCGACTGCGGAGGTACAGACTGCGCAGGGCACTCCGCCCATGCCGCACCGTTCGCCTTCAAACTAGGAATCGGTGTTTACCCATTTGAATGGCATCGAGCCGGCGCTTTACTTCCGGCCCGGTGCGCGCATTGAAGCCGGTGCCAATGCCGCCGGCGAACACCAGATTTCCGTCCTCGACATTCGCCAGAGCACGCTTCCCGACCGCCGTAACTGTTGCCGGGTTCGCAGCCGATGACGATGAACTCATCACTCAGCACGCATTTTGTCTCACCCATTCTTGGCGCCGGCCGGATCGATATGGACTGACACGCAGCTTGGAGACGATGCCGTCGAGGCCGAACTGGCAGACTTGCGCGAGAATGTCGCTGCCGCCGCTGATCTCGTCGCTCAGAACGATGCCGTTTGGGCGGCGTCTCAGCAGGTTAACTAGCGCTTTGCGCCGATCGACGAGTGGCCGATCGCGAAGACCCTCGCCGTCGATCTTGAGCAGGTCGAAGCCGGCAAGCATGGTCCTGACGTCTCCCGCCGCGGCCAAGAGCCCGCTGAAGACTGGGAATGCGCGACAAGCCTTCTGGTCAACGACGAACGCCTCACCGTCTATTATCGCGTCCGAGGCGCCGAGCTCGGCCACCGCCCGGGACGATAGTCGGAAACCTGAGGGTCCAGTCGTGGAGGTTGCGGGTCGAGGTAGGCCCCCATCGATAGTCGTCCCATTTCATTTCGTGTAGCCAATCAGGGCCCTGCCGGACGCGGCCGACCAGCGGTCGATGTTCGCGACGACCCGAATGTCCAGTCTCGTGTAACCCAGCCTAAAGCGGCCTGTCCGCCCAAAAAATGACATTCAGTTGCCTCCAGCCTTTCGACACGACCCACTTCACGATCTCGTAACTCGCCAACCTAGCGGCTTGTTGCTTGAGCTGCGCGTTCCTAGGGTGTGGTCGCTAGGCCTCAGCAACAAGAGCTCGGTTGCCAGGCGGGCGGAGGCTCAACGAGATAGCCAGCTCAGGACAAGGAGAGCAAGCAATGGTCGCTTTTACCCTCAATGGCGAGGCGCGAACACTCGACGTCGATCCAGAGATGCCGCTGCTCTGGGCGGTCCGTGACGTCATCGGACTCACGGGAACGAAATTCGGTTGCGGGCTTGCCCAGTGCGGCGCTTGCACGGTTCACGTTAACGGCATGCCGACGCGCTCGTGCCAGACCGCAGTCGGCGACATCGAAGGAGCCTCGATCACCACCATTGAGGGTGTGTCGGGCAAGATAGGCGAAACGGTCCAGGCCGTGTGGGCCGAGTTCGACGTACCTCAATGCGGCTATTGCCAGTCTGGCCAGATCATGTCGGCCGTGGCCCTCCTTACAGAGACGCCTAAGCCGTCGGACGATGATATTGATTCGGCGATGAGCGGCAATCTCTGCCGCTGCGCCACCTATCATCGCATCCGCGCGGCCATCCACGAGACCGCCAACCGGCTGGAGACTTGAGGCATGTCGCAGTTTCTCTCGAAGCATACTGCCGTGCGGCCCACGCGCCGCTGGTTCCTCGTCGGCGCGGGCGTCACCACCGGCGGCCTCGCAGTGGGCTACCGGCCAGTGCTGGCCGCGCCCGACATCGCACAAACGACCCCTGCAAAGGTTCAGGCGAACCCCTTCCAGACCTATGTCGAGATCACAAAGGAGAACCGAATCATCATCCACTCCTCGCAGTTCGAGATGGGACAAGGCTCCTATTTCGGCATCGCCACCCTGGTTATGGAAGAGCTCGACGGCGACTGGGCGCAGGTGGACGTGGTCGGCGGATATGGCAATACCGCGTTCTACGGCAATCTCGCCTGGGGCGGGGCCGCACAGGCAACTGGTGGCTCCACGTCGATGGGCTCGTCGTGGGAACGCTACCGCAAGGCGGGTGCTGCCGCACGGGCCTTGCTGGTGGCGGCCGCGGCGCAGCGGTGGGATGTGCCAGCCGGCGAGATCAAAGTCGCTTCCGGGGTCGTGTCGCACGCCTCAGGGATGCAGGCGCGCTACGGTGACCTGGCTGAAGCCGCAGCGGGAATGCCGGTTCCCGACGACGTGCCGCTAAAGCCGCGCGACAAGTGGGCCCAGATCGGATCGGACAGCCTCAAGCGCTACGATTCCGCCGGCAAGACCAACGGCGCGCAGACCTACACGATCGACCTCATGATGGAGGGACTCCAGACGGCCGTTATGATCCATCCGCCGAAGTTCGGCGCCGAGATCGAGAGCTTCGACGCAACCAAGGCCAAGGCACTCGACGGCATTGTCGATGTCGTCCAGACGCCGCGAGGCATTGCCGTGGTTGGCAGGGACACCTGGACGGCGCTGAAGGGCCGCGACCTCGTGGAGGTGACCTGGAACGAGGAGAAGGCCGAAGAGCGCGGCACGGCCGAGATCATGGCCGAATACAACAAGGCAGCAGACGATCTGGGCGCGGCCACCGCGCGCGACGACGGTAACACTCCCGCAGCGTTCGCCAGTGCTGAGAAAATCATCGAGGGGCACTACGAATTCCCCTATCTTGTCCATGCTTCGATCGAGCCACTCAACGCGGCCGCCCGAATCAACGAAGACGGCACCATCGACGTCTGGGGCGGACACCAGATGCCCGACCTTTATCAGGCGGCTGCCGCTCAGGTAGGCGGCACCACGCCGGACAAGGTGAGGCTGCACGTGATGAAGACCGGCGGCAGTTTCGGCCGCCGCGCGGTCTTGGATGCAGATGTCATTATCGAAGCTGTTTCCACAGCGCGTGCACTGGGACGCGGCAAGCCAGTGAAGGTGCAGTGGACCCGCGAGAATGACATGCGGGGTGGGCGGTACCGGCCGGCCTATGTGCACGCAGTCAAGGCGGGGCTCGACAAGAAAGGCAATGTCGTCGCTCTCCATGACCACATCGTGGGCCAATCGGTCTTGGGCGGTTCGACCTCTGCGGCGATGATCAAGAACGGCATCGATCCAACCTCCGTAGAGGGCGCCACCAACCTGCCCTATGCGATCCCGAACCTGAAGGTCGAGCTGACCACCACGGACGTGAACATCCCAGTGCTGTGGTGGCGTTCGGTAGGCTCCACCCACACCGCTTACGCGGTGGAAACCCTGATCGATGAGCTCGCCGCCGCTGCGAACCGTGATCCGGTCGACTTCCGCTTGTCAATGCTCGGTCACCATCCACGGCATGCCGCCGTGCTTAAAGTGGCTGCTGAGAAGGCAGGCTGGGACAAGCCTCTGCCGGAAGGCCGTTTCCGCGGCGTGGCCCTGCATGAAAGCCTCTCGACCTATGTCGCCGATGTGGTGGAGATCACCCTCAACGATGAAAATGGTTTCAAGGTCGACCGCGTCGTCTGCGCGGTAGATTGCGGCACCGCGATAAATCCTGACCAGATTCGCGCTCAGATGGAGGGCGGTATCGGCTTCGGGCTAGGCGCGATCCTCCAGGAGGAGCTGACCCTGAATGGCGGTGTCGTAGACCAAGAGAACTACGATACCTATACACCGCTCAGGATCGAGCAGATGCCGCGAGTCGAGGTGCACATTGTGCCGTCCGAGGAGCCGCCCACGGGAGTTGGTGAGCCAGGTGTGCCGCCGATCGGCCCGGCCGTCGCCAACGCGCTACGGGCGGCGACGGGCAACACTATCCGCAAGCTGCCGATTATAAAGAACATGTCAGGAATGACACCATGAAACAGCCGCGATGAAGATCGCGCCCTTTTCGAACGCCTCCTGACAGGCGCTCATTTCCATGGGTCAAATTCCGGCGGCTGCCCGCTCCAATATCCGGTTTGGAGACGGCACCCCGTGTTCTGAACGACCACAGACGGGCCTTGGCGCCGGTTCCACTGAAGAACCGCTTTCGAGACGCAAATGCGTCCACTCCATGAAGAGCACAACCGTATAGCACCAGGAAGGCTAGCTACCTCCATCGCTTCGGAGACCCAGGAACCCTCAGAAAACCGAACCTCCCGAGCTCAGAGGCGCTCGTGATCACAATCGCGCTGGTGCGTGGATCATTGTTCAAGGGTTTGTCAATAGGCAGGCGAGATGGCCGATCGACATGATCTTCGCCCGATGCCCTACAAACACAATGCCAGCCGCTGTCACGGAGTCGCGAAGACGAAGGCAATGAGGGTCGACGCCGATACTCATCGTTTGGTTGACAGAGCGCTTGGAATGCCATGCGCTTCACATCGGAGTAGCCATCCGGGAAGCCTGAAGCGCTTTGAAAACGCATGTGCTGCGGCTGTTATTCATAGCGTGGATGACTTTGATCAAAACAATCGATTTCATCACTCTTCCGGAATCGTGCATGGACAAAAAAGAGCCTCACGCACCAATCACACGCTGCTCTATCGCGTGACGAAAGCTGCCTTAGGAATAATCCAAAGGAGAAAATCTTCGATGCGCCCTGACGTGCAGTGGAGGTCGTGCCGAGAAAGTGAGTTGCAACTGGCCGACAATGTCGGGCGGTGCGACCATGGTCGCTTCGGAGAATGAAATCGGGCCAGTTCACGGGGGCGGTACTGTTATTCGTCGACGGCCGCCCTTCCCAAGACAGGCGGCATCGCAAGTTGGTTCTGCCGATGAAAACGACATCGCCGGATACATGTCAGCAGCCGCTCAGGATTGGATGATCCAGCCAAGCTCTCGGCGTGATGGCACTGTAGGCGGCACAGTCGAAGCATCTCATTGATCCTTTATGAGGCTTTCTTCGATGCCGCTGATGCCTGACGGGCGGTCGCAGCTGCAGGCGACAACACGGCCTATTTAGTTGGAAACAGTCGAGGTAAGCCAATTTGGCTTCCCGTTACTATTTGGAGAAAGAAATGCTGTGCCTAGGAATCAGCGGCGGACTTGACCAAGTCCATGAAAACCGATTCGAGCGTCAGAACGCCTTTATGCACGATGGCGCCGCGGTGCTCGTCCGAGACGGAAAGGTGATAGCCGCCGTAGAAGAGGAACGCCTCAATCGAATCAAGCACTCGAACAAGCTGCCAAGTGGTTCGATTCAATACTGTCTCTCGACGGCCGGGGTTCAGCTCAGCGACATTGATCGTGTCGCGGTCTACGCCAGCGAGCCCTATGCCAACGCCATGCTTGAAGGTATGTCCGCTTCCCAACCGGACATTCTCTCCACTCCGTTGGATGCTAAAATGTTGGTGCAGAACCTGTTAGCGCGTGAGTTCGGCACTAAGTTGGACAGTTCGCGTATTTCATTCGTAGGTCATCATCAGGCGCACGCCGTGAGCGCCTTTGCAATGTCGGGCTTCGAACAAAGTCTCATTCTAGCGATTGATGGCTGTGGTGATTTCCTGTCGGGCCTTGTGGCGGTAGGGTCTGGCACAGAAATTACGCAAATCGAGGCTTTCCCGGAGGACAATTCTCTTGGGCTGTTTTATCTCGAGACGATCCGCTGTCTCGGCTACGGCATGTTCGACGAGTATAAGGTAATGGGACTCGCGCCCTATGGCGACCCCGCTCCCTATCGCGAGCTCTTCGAGCAGTTCTACGAGCTCTCCGCCAACGGTGGCTACCGTGTTCACCTCGACCGCATCGGTCCGGCGTTGCTCCGCAACATCGAGATCAGGCGAAAGGGAATGCCTTTCACCCAGCAGCATCGAGATGTGAGTGCGTCACTGCAGGAAGCGCTTGAGCGGATCGTGTTCCACATTCTCCGGCACCACCGTGAGGCCACCGGCATGAAGCGGTTGTGTCTGGCGGGAGGGGTAGCCCACAACTGCACGATGAACGGCAAGCTGCTGTATTCAGGGCTTTTCGAAGACATCTTCGTGCAACCCGCGTCTCACGACGCTGGCTGCGCATTGGGAGCTGCGCTGATAGTCTCTAACGAGATGGGCCGCCCCGCGCCGCGTGAGCGACTGCAGGAGGTCTATTGGGGTCCTGATCTCGGGAGCGACCGCGCCGTGGAACAGGAACTGAACGCATGGTCCGGACATCTCGAGGTTGAACGCTCTTATGACGTAGCGAGCAGTGCAGCCCACTGGATCACCAACGGCGCCGTGATCGGCTGGGTGCAGGGTCGTTCGGAGTTTGGGCCACGTGCGCTGGGCAACCGCAGCATTCTTGCCGACCCTCGGCCCGCTGCAAACAAGGACCGGATCAATGCCATGGTCAAGAAGCGCGAAGGCTATAGGCCTTTCGCACCATCTGTGCTGGAAGAGGATGCGAGCGAATTTTTCGACCTCCCGGACGGTAAACACGAATTTCCATTCATGAATTTCGTCGTTCGCGTGCGTGACTCAAAGCGCGCCTTGTTGGGTGCCATTACGCACGTCGACGGTACGGCTCGGCTGCAAACAGTATCGCGCGATGCCAACCCCGCTTACTGGGAGGTCATCAATGCGTTCAAGAAGCGGACAGGCACTCCAATTCTGCTCAATACGTCCTTTAACAACAATGCTGAACCGATCGTGGATACGGTTGCAGACGCGATTGCCACATTTTTGACGACAGAGCTGGATGGACTTGTGGTCGGGCCCTTCCTGGTAAAAAAACGGGCTGCAACGCTGCAGGATTGGACTGCGCTTTCGATTTCATTGCCTCCCTCAGTCTCCCTCCATCAAACCCGTGCTTACACAGCGCGAGATCATCAGGAGACTGTCTGCGAGATTATTCCGAACCACTCCAGCATTGACAGTGTGCGAATTTCAAACGACCTGTTTAATCTGCTGATGCGGATTGAGGGCGAAGCCGTGTTAAGCGATCACCTCAATATAATTGCGCCGGATCAGGCTGAGCATGAAGCTCTGCTGGAGGACCTGCGAAGACTGTGGGAGCAGCGCCTGGTTCGGCTGCATCCCTCACAAGCTGCTCGGATGGATCATGGGTCCGATAAAACCTGACCAGCCTAATAGGCTATCAATGTGATAGAGATGCCGCTCAAGCTCGGCCAATCAATAGTGTTCATCGACCCCGCCTGCGAGCTCACCGCTGTGATTAGGGGGGTCGAGGTCGCCCTGGTCAGTATGCTTAGGAATGCTATTGAATGGGTCGTGTGCCTGGGTTGGAAAGGCGGGTCTGGCCTCACCGGACTTCTGTGTCGAGAGGTCCAGCCCGCAAAACTTTAGAAACTGGCGATGATGACCTAAGCGGCGAAGATCGCCGGCTTCGGCAATGACGGTCAATGCCTCGATCGGTCCGATGCCCGGGATTTGTCGCAGGAGCTGATAATCCTGGCTGTGCCGCAGCAGATCGTCGGCCTGTGCTTCGATCTCATTATGTTGCCGGATCAGGCTGCGTGCTTCGTCAATGACCATCTGGAACATGCGAATGGCAGGCGCATCAAGTCATCCAGTGGCAGCGGCAATCCGATCGATGGGCGCGCCGTCTCGAAAATGTCCATCAGAATCTGTGTCTTGCTGACCTTGCGGCCGACGGCATCCCAAGCTGCTGCCACAAACTCCTCCTTCGTCAGCGCCGTGATGCTTGCTGGGGTCGGAAAGGCATGGAGGAAGGCAAAGAACCAATCGCTGCGGCTGTTCCCCCGGAAGCGATCGATCTCGGGAAAATACAGCGGCAGGTAGTTGTCAGGATGCGGTGCTGGATCTCGGTCTTGGCCCTGGCGATCGCTTCATGTGTCTTCGACAGTTCCTGCACGTCGTTGATGCCGGCTCGCAGCGGATCATGGTAGACTTGCGTCGCCTGTATCCTGAGCATGTGTAGGATCACCTGGGCATCGATCTTCTTGCCGAATATGACGCCGAAGGCCTCAAGAAGCCCAGGCATCTGTTCTCGATTTTGCCTACTAGGCTGACGAGAAGGTCGCGTGCCGACAGCAGCACCCGCACGACACAGGTGCCGTGGCTCTTGGTGCGAACCTGCTTAAACCATCCGGTCCGTCCGATCTGGCAAGGCCCGCCGCTCGTCGGGGCCCGATTTGTCCGGCATCATCGAGAGGGCGGCGCTTGACACGATCGGAAGTCCGCGCTTCGTTAACTCGTTCCAGAGCCAGACCGCAAGCGGTCACGGCTCCATGCCGATCCGCTCCGTCTCCGCAGTTCACAGTCCCGCCCGCATCTCCCGGTCGGGCCCGGGTAGCCATTGCGCTGCAAGGCGGGTCTGATCGCTAGGGCGGCGCCGCCACCATCTCCATCAGTCGGTTCGGCGACAAAGCCAATCATCTCCCGTAAGAGAAGTGCTTTCGGGCAAGTTCCGCAGGTTCAAGGAGATCGTTGACGGGGCCGCACTTGGAGCTGCGTCGAGCGCATGGTCGAGCTTGCCGCCCAAGGTACGTGGCTTCGAAACGCGTGCGATTGCGCCTCATAAACCGCTGCGCGGGTGGTCGCCGACATACAACGGGGCGCAGGCGACTGAAACGAACCCGTCGGTCACGACGGAGCAATCCTGCCGCCTGACCAGGCGCGTGGAAAAGTATCACAACGGTGACCACAGCGTCGCTTCAGGCCGTCAAAAGCTATTGCCGTGCGTCAAGGCGGGCTAGGTGACCCGTCGGAAGCCGGCACCAGCGGCTTTGTCGGGACAAGACACATGCTATTGGGATTTGGCCGCCGCAGCCGCGAGCATCGCTTCTCCCATCGCAATGGCCCCTTGGGCACGCAGCATTTCACCAGGGTTCTGAATGTCGCGCAAGTCTTTGTTCTGGCTGAGTTTTGATTTTCCAACCAGGCCGGTGATCTCGATCTCCAGGGCGACGATTGCCTTGACCATCGTGTCGATGAAGTCCCTCGGCGCGTCGCCCATCTTCCATGGGACCGGCTGCGAGGTTTCTTGCAGATGAGTGAGCTTCGCCACGTTGCGGCGCACATACCGCTCATCATCCCGGACAGTGATGCGTCCGTGGGCATGGACGACGAGATAGTTCCACGTCGGCACCTGCTTGTGGAATTCATGCTTGCTTGGATACCAGTTCGGCGAGATGTAAGCGTCGGCCGCACGGAAGATTACGAGAACCTCATCGCCATTGGCGACTTCCTCCCAGACTGGGTTCTTGCGAGCGACATGGCAATTGAGAACGCCCTTGTCTCCCTTCGAGCGGTCAAGCTCGAAGGGGAGGTGGTTCGCGTCCAGTGTGCCTTTGCTTTGGGTGACGAGGATACCAAGCGGGTGTTTCTCGATAAGCTCGAACAGGGCGTTCTGATCAGGGACGGCAAAATGAGGCGGAACGTACAACGGTTTATCTCCTGTCGCGAATGGCGGTTGCTAGTAATCGGCGGAGCCTTACGGAACGGGCTCCTGAATCTTCGCTGCCGTCGACGAGTGCCCCGGATCTCGGTGTCCACCACGCTCAAGCACCGCCATCGAGAAATGGGCGGGCACATCAGATGCCGCCGCGTATGAGTGCGGTTGGTCAGTGACAAGCCGCGCACTCTCGCCTTCGCTTAAAATTACCACATGGGCACCTACCACAACGCTCAGGGCACCCTGACTGACCGAGATCAGCTCGCGCGTATCCGGACTATGAGCGTCCGCGGAAAACACGTCGCCCGGCATCATGACCCAGCTCCACAATTCGAACATCGTGCGCCCCGAGGTCGATGAATGAAGTTGTGCAAAGCTTCCCTTGGCGCTTGTCCAAAGCCTCCTCGTCTCTGTCCGCTCAATAGGGAGGCGAACTATGGAAGGATCGTCATTCAGCAAATCGGCCACGGAGAGCGAAAACGCCGCCGCCAGTCGGCAAAGTATGCCGATACTAGGGTTCGCCTTGCCTTGCTCGAGCGAGACGACGGTTCCCTTGGACAAGCCGCTCAGTTTTGCCAGTCGATCCAGGGTCAGGTTTTGGTCACGCCTCAAGTCTCGGATCCGGGCCGCTATCGCTTGCCCAAGGACCTGCTCGGCATCAAAGGCTGTCGTAACATCGGTCATTATATTGACTTAGGACCTCGGCTCACCTATTGCGGTCAGTATAATGACCGGGGCGAAATTGCAACTGCCCGTTAGGAAGGAAATACCCGATGCGTTTTGAGACGAAGGCGATCCACTGCGGCCGAGGGGTCGACGCGTCCACGGGGGCCGTATCCATGCCGCTGCACACCAGCACGACGTTCGAACGCGGTGCCAACGGGTCATTTCCGTCCGGCTTCGAATACACAAGGGATGGAAATCCTACACGCAATGCGTTCGAGGCGGCCATGGCGAGGCTTGAGGGAGGGGAAGACGGCATCGCCTTCGCTTCGGGCATGGCCGCAATCGCTGCAGTTTTCGAGAGCCATCCGTCGGCGGGTCGGATCGTTCTGCCGGATGACATGTATTTCGGCATTCGTTCGCTGATCGAAGAGACCGACATTGGGTCTCGCTTCGACTTTGCCCCAGTCGACATGCGCGATTTGGACGCTTTGCGCGCCGCGGTGACATCGAAGCGGACTGGCCTCGTCTGGATCGAGACGCCGTCAAACCCGATGATCCGCGTTGTCGACATTGCGGCCATCTGCGCAATCGCGCACGAGGCAAACGCCTTGGCGGTGGTGGACAATACGTGGGCCACCCCAGTGCTTCAACTGCCACTCGAAATCGGGGCAGACGCAGTGATGCACTCGGCGACAAAGTACATTGGCGGCCACTCGGATTTGATGGCCGGTGTCGTCATTGTCCCAAATGCGTCACCCCTCGGTCGCCCATTGCGGATGGTCCAGAAACACAAGGGCAGCGTCGCAGCGCCCTTCGACTGTTGGCTGGCGTTGCGGGGCCTGCAGACATTGCCGGTCCGCATGCGCGCCCATTGCGAAGGCGCCCAGAAAGTGGCCGAGGCCCTGGCGTCTCATCCGCGCGTCGAAAAAGTGCTCTTTCCTGGTCTGCAAACTGATCCGGGACACGATCTTGCTACGCGGCAAATGAGCCATTACGGAGCGATGCTATCCTTCATCGTCGAGGGCGGAGCCGATGCTGCAATGGCCGTGGCCGGCCGCCTGAAGATTGTTGTCCGGGCGACAAGCCTTGGCGGGACGCATTCTCTGATTGAGCATCGCGCATCCGTTGAAGGTGCGAAGTCCAAAGCGCCAGGCGGATTGCTGCGAATTTCTGTAGGGCTTGAACATCCTCAGGACATTATCGATGACCTGATGCAGGCCCTAGGCGAAACCTGCAAAGCGGGAGTGCAATGACGGGTGCAAGAACTCTGGCGCCGCTTTATGTGGCGGCTGGCGCAGCCGACGATCGGCAGAACAATGTTCCTGCTGAGTAGAACGCACGTCCTCTGGTGAACCGCTACCGCCGTGTCGCATCGACTCGGGCGTGTGGTCGCATGGGTGATGAACGTCTTCGGGTTTCTGGACGATGGCCACGCGCCCGACCGGAAGCGGAAATACCCAGATTTGCCGTTGACCTCCTGCTGCTCGACCTCGTCGGAGATCGCGGTCAACAGATGGGATGGATGTGCTGGCACTACGGCAGTTTGACAAGCCGGCCATCGGGGCGCTAGCACCGTCCAAAGCCAAGAGTCGCAGGGCAGAACTGACCGCACCAAGCGGGCTGCGGGACCCATCAGCTAACGGCCAGGTTGGTACCTCAACGCGCATCAGCACCGTGGATGCCACATCGTCCTTGTTGCGAGCGCGATCTCGGAACTTCGTTGTGACGCAGTCAGTGCACAGAGCGCACCGCTGCAAGCAAATGAGCGGAAGAACGACACCCAGTGGAGGTGAGAAGTGATGCGGCGTCAAGATCCTCCGCGCTTTGCGGCAAACACACTGATCCCTCTTCACAACCCGGTCTTTCGTTCTATCTGGACAGCCACGCAGATATCCAGCCTTGGCTGGCTGGTGCAGAGCGTGGCTATAAGCTGGCTCATGGCCACGATTTCAGCCTCCGATCTGATGGTTGCGCTCGTACAGGCTGCATCGACACTGCCCGCGTTCTTCTTGTCGATCCTTGCTGGAGCCATTGCAGACAGCTTCAGCCGCCGTGGCGTGATGCTTGCCGGACACTGCCTGATCGCACTGGCATCCACGGCGCTGGCACTCTCTGTGGGACTGGGCTTTGCTAGTCCATGGCTGATCCTGGGACTGAGTTTCTTGGCCGGATGCGGCTTTGCCTTGAACGATCCAGCCTGGCACGCCTCGGTCGGCGATATCCTGGAAAAGCGCGACATACCCGCTGCAGTGACGCTGATGTCGGTGGGGTACAACGTGGTTCGGAGCATAGGACCGGCGCTGGGCGGTGTAATCTTAGCTTTGCTGGGCCCCCTTACGGCTTTCGCCCTCGCTGCGCTAAGTGACCTGGTCCCGTTGAGCGCTGTTCTGCGCTCACAGTGGCAAGTTCGCTCTTCGCCTCTTCCGCGCGAGCGGATGACTACGGCCATTCATGATGGCATGCGATTCACGGCAATATCCTCAGAGATCAGAGTGGCGATCGTGCGTGCAACCCTGTTCGGGCTGTCAAGCATCTCGATCCTTGCTTTGCTCCCCCTCCTGGTTCGCGACCAACTGGCGGGAGGGCCAATTGTGTACGGCGTGCTATTGGCCGGCTTCGGCACAGGCGCCTTCATCGCCGGCATTGGCAGCAGCTACTTGAGACGCATCACGTCCCAGAACCGATTGATCACGCTCGCATCCGTTGCTTGCGCAACGTGCTGCCTTTTGATGGCCCTCACATCGTCGGTGGCTGTGGCGGCGATCGCGCTTGCAATCGGTGGCGCTGGCTGGGTTGTCACCTGGACCGGAACCGACGTGTGTGTGCAGTTGGCAAGCCCAAGGTGGGTCGTTGGTCGCACCCTGTCCATTTATTACGCCCTGACCTACGGCGGCATGGCAGCGGGTAGCTGGATCTGGGGTGCTGTCGCGCAGTACTATTCGCTGACGTGGGCTTTGGAAGGTGCTGCAGCGGCACTGTTGCTGGTCGCGGCTGTGGGAAAGCTATTGCCGGTGCGGCTATGGGAGGAATCGGATCAAGCGGCCGTCGACTTCAGGCCACCAGAACTGGCCCTCCCTTTGAAGCCCAGGAGCGGTCCGATCGTGATCAAGGTGGAGTACTCGATACTCGAGGAGAGTATCGATGAATTTCTGAGCTGCATGCGCGAAAGGCGGCGCGTTCAGAGCCGCGCCGGTGCGCGGGACTGGACCCTCCAGCGCGACCTTCAGAAGTCGACGCTTTGGACCGAGACATTCCGCACGCCGACATGGACGGACTATCTTCGTCTAAACCATCGGCTAACGGTGAATGACAGGGACATAGGCGAGCGCCTTGCCGCTCTGCACATGGGTGATTCTCCGCCTCGCATCTCACTTTCAATCGAGCGGTCGACAAGCCCCGCCCCCGGCAGCCAAGTCCAGCCTGTGCCTTTTGTATCGCGCCCGTGAGAAAACCAAGACTTGTCTGGGCTTGGACACGGAACGAGCTACTCCTTAATTTGTTGAGCCTGCCCGGATTGCAAATCGTTCCGGCCGGTTAGGCGAGCGTGAGGATTCGCGTGGCAATTATGTCCATCACGGGTCCCATGTTCAGCCCGACACTCCCCTCTCTGCCGCCAGATCGGCTTGAGCACGGATTCAGGTCGCCTGTCCTTTGCATAGCGGCGGGCAACGAATAGCAAGGGGGCGGAGGGTATCCCCGTCCGCGAAGCGGGCAGAGGAGGATCCGCAAGGCGGGTTGCTGGGGAGACGGGCCGCGCGCCTTTTCCGCCTAGTTTTCTCCCTTACAAAGTCCCCCCGGGACGGACTGCCAGTTCACGCCAGGGCCAACAGCATGCTCGCACGGGCGACCGCCGCGTCTGCCGGTCCTGCGAGTAGAATAAGATCGGGAAGTGCGGCTTCATCCTCGATGCCAGAACTCGCGTCGCCGTACCGCGGCCGCCAGAGCCCCTTGCGCTGTCACGAGTCAGCCCACCTTTCTAGCTGGCAGCCCATCGGGAGCCGATCCGCAGCACCTGTCGGCGCGCCTTCCGTGTCAACGCAGAACATGATGCATATTCCCAGCGCTTTTTGACAGAGCGAACTACAAAATGCAGAACACTGACTCTCCGCCAAATGAATGCTGCGAGCAAGCAGCAGGCGGAGGAACTCCGTCTGGGCTGAGTATGTGTTTCAACGCGGACAAATAAATTATAGCCAGTTCACGAAACGCCGGGCCCGCTCCTCTGGCGTCCGATCGTCCAGGAAATCCCCTCGGCGCGCACCACGCCAGACACCTCCTTGCCGATATGATGCTCAAGCACCGGCCGCCAAGGCACCAGCGTGAACTCGCGCGATTTCTCGATGACACCGTATTTTCCGCCGGCGAGCTCGACGCAGCAGCGCAGCGTTCCGTCTATTCGATTGCCATGCTGCGCTTCAGAATACGAGAGCCCGAGTTCGTCCGAGAGCTGACTGGCAACACGGTTCAGCTCTCGTTGGCGCAGCATTGAAAGCATGTTGGCGCGATAGATGACCCGATCCTGCGCATCATGGGCAAGACCTTGCGCGATCAGCCACTGCTGTCGGCGGGCCTGGACCTGACGTACTTCGCGACCGAAGCCAGAGTCGCGCAAGGACTCAGGGTGGGCTGATACCAGCTCCTGGTCGATCCAGGTGGCGCCGTCGAAGCCTACTTGGCTCTCCAGCGGCATTGATGAGAGCTTGTCGACGACAACAGGCTGGGCCCTCGCTCGCTGACGCTCGTAATCCGCGACGCGGTTGAGATGGTCGGGCGCGACTGTCCATGTGCCGTCCGGCTCGCGCTCGACGCCACCGGTCGCACGGCGGATCGCCTCCAGTCGCCGCACGTGCGTTTCGGCAAAGCGTTCGGTGGCCGAGGGGTCATGCTTGAGATGGATATCGATGCTGTAGCGCCCGTCGTTGACCGTGGCGATGCCGGCAATTGTGCGGTCGACTTTTCTTGGCCCGGTGTCCCTCGGCTTGACCCGCACTATGCAGCCCTCTGGTGTCGGTTGGGTGGCCTCGCCTTTGCCGATATCAAAATAGTGGCTTTTGCCGTCCACGCCGTCGACGACGAGGTAATGGCGGTCAGTGATTTCGTCGGCCAGCCCGCGCCCGACGACACGTCCGACCACGGTTTGAGCCGACCCGTCGCATCGATCGTGGATAAGATGGTCGGCGGCACTGCGGACGAGCCCCTTGCCGGTCAGCTCGCGATGGATGGTCTTGACGATGTCGCCGCGCGCGCCGATGCGGCGTAGCGTGGCTTCGAGCTCATCCTCCAGGCGCCAGCGACCCGCAGGCATCTCCTCGGCGAGGCCCATCCGCTCGAGCTTGCGCAGGCGGCCCTGGTGCAGCGTCTGGCGAAAGGTGTCTCGGCTGGCCGGTGAGACACACCCCTCATCGTCGCGCATGCGAATCAGCTGCCGGTCGATGCTGGTGAAGCGTTCCTGCTCCATCTCGTGGCGCAAGCGCTGCTCGATCTCGCGGTCGGTGCGCGGGCCAAGGTCGAGGCTAACCAGTTCGGCTGCGCGCTCGCGCAAGCCAGAGGAGATGTAGTCCCGCGCTATGACGAGGTTCTCGCCGTGATCATCCCTGCCGCGCACGATGATGTGGGTGTGAGGATGGCCGGTGTTGAAATGGTCGACGGCCACCCAGTCTAGCCTGGTGCCGAGGTCTTCTTCCATTTGCGCCATGAGGCGCCGGGTGAGCGGCTTCAGGTCATCATACTCGATTCCGTCTTCAGGGGCGACGATGAAGCGGAACTGATGACGGTCACCGTTCGAGCGATCGAGAAAGGCCCTGCCGTCCGCGTGGTCATTGTTGGCAGCGTAGAGCTCGCCACGCTCGCCTTCCCGGGTGACGCCGTCGCGCTGGAGGTAGCGGAGGTGCGCACGAGCCCCGTCGACTCCCTTGCCGGCCAGCTTGACGATGCGTGCCTTGACGACTGCGCGCCGCTGCCGAAACGCCGCGTGGCGGTCGCGCGGTGTAAGAACTGCGGCAGCAGCCCCGCCGCGCCCCACCCGGCTTCCGATGAAGCGGCTGCCGCGTCCGCTCCTGCCGCCTGCTCGGTTGACCGCGGCCTGCACCTGGCCAGCGTAGCGTTTGCCCGCCTTCGAGCCGCGCCAGCCAATTTTGCCGAGCTTCGGCGTGAATTCGTCATCCTGCATGCGGCCTCCGATGAACGAGCAGCAATTTCAGAGGCTTGCGCGCCAGACCCTCCTGGACCCGCAGGCAACCTCCTGGGAAAAGGATGTGCAGACAAAGACTTGGCCGCCTCCAGGAGGCGCTGCCTTTATCTTGCCTTCCGCGGACCTGCCCCTGGCCCCCGCCCGAACCACGGTAGCCGCTCCCTCACCTGCGATCCGGCCGGCCTGACCTTGCTCGCTCCGATCCGAGCGGCACCAGGAGTTGGCCATTCGGGCCGGTCACGGAAACACCGTTTCGGAGAAAAAACAGCGACTGCCCGGACGGGATTTCCGGCGCGATTTTGGAACGGGATTTGCCGGTGAGCGCGTCCATATCGCCGGCCGAAATGCCCGCCGCCTTGATCTCTTCCAGATACGAAACCGTCTCGCTAGGCAGCGGTCGCCCGCGCTGCAAATGCTGCTCGTAGCGCTCCGGCCCGGCGTTATAGGCTGCAAACAGGCCTGGAAATCCGAAGCGGTCATACATGGCGCGCAGATAGGCAGTGCCTGCCAGAATGTTGTCGCGAGGGTCGTGCGGGACGGCTCCCAGGCCAAGCTCTGCGCGCAACTCCTCGTAGGTGCCTGGCATCACCTGCATGAGGCCAATGGCGCCGGCGCTCGACGTGACCGGCCGCCCATTGAGCGTCGTCTGCCCCCGGCTTTCGGCATCCATGACGGCATAAATCCAGGTCTGTGGAATGCTGAAACGCCGGCTTGCTTCGGCTACGAAGGGCTGCCATCTTGCAAGCTGCGGACTATGGGAGATGACGACCGGCTTCGTGTTGGTCGCGGCGGAACAGGAGCATGGTGCGAGACACGCCATGCTCAGCATAAGGAGGGTCACTCGGTCCATAGCGGCACGAGCCTCCCGATGATGTTTTCGGCCGGCACCGGCCCGAAATAGCGGCTGTCGAACGAGCGATCTTTATCGCTGCCGAGCAGGAAAACCTCGTCGGCGGCGAGTTTTCGGCATGCATTCCACCAAGGCAGCGGACGGTGCTGCGTGTCGGTTGCAAGCCGGCGCGCGGCTATCTCGCCGCCGATGATGATGGCGTCGCCGAAGGTGCAGACATGCTCGCCGGGCAGCGCCGCAAGGCGCTTGATCAGCGGCACGTTGCTGGGCAGATAGAAGCGTTCGGCGGCGAGATCGGCGACCGGTCTTGGCGGGTGGACGAGTACGAGATCACCACGAGCGGGCGATCCGGATGCGACGCGATAGAGGCCGACCGGCGCACTCGCCGAGGCGTTCCAGACCAGCCAGGGCGATGGTTTGCCGAAGGCGGCGAAGCCGATCAGGCCAAGGCCGATTGTGGCAACGACGATCGTCTTGCGGGCTCGAATGCGCCGCAGATGGCTGCCGATCAGACGGATGGTGGGACGCCGGCTCATGAGCGGCCTCCCTCACCGGCCGAGCCGGATTCGTGCGCGCCATCCTCGGGCGCGGTCTCCTGCGCGTGCCCTTTCGACCAGTCGTCGAGTTCGTCGATGTGATAGCGGACATAGCGGCCGTGCTTGCGGAATTGTGGGCCACCGCCTTTGAGGCGCATCTTCTCCAGCGTGCGCTGGGACAGCCCGATATAGAAGGCCGCCTGCGCGGTGTTGAGAAACGGACTGCCCTTCTTGGCGCGGGCTGCGCGTTCGTTTTCGTCGTCCATGATGATCCTCGGTTCGTTACGGGCAAGCGAACCGAGGATCGGCGAGCGAGATCGTTTTGGGGACGGGCGAAGAGTGGGGGGCGAGTTTTCGCCGCCCCTTCGGCGGCCTCACGGGTCCTGAGAGAGGCCCTGCGCCGGTGGGCGGCGCAGGGCTTTGCGGGTCGGCCGGTCAGTCGACCGGGTTCCAGATGATGGCGTAAGTGTCGTCGTCATCCTGGCCGGCGGCGCGGCCCAGATTGGCGTAGAGCTTGCGCGGGCCAAACTCGGGGGCCGCAATCGACAGGCTCACATAGTCCTTGCCGGAGGTCTCGCCGGTGCGGATCCAGGCCGCACCCACTTCGACCCCTTGCGTCAGCACCCGGAAGTCGGGATGGGTGTCGGCGCTCTTTGCCTGATTGGGCACGATGTCGATGTCGGCGCGGACGCTGAGCGTCTTGAGCTGGCCCTTGTAGCCGCCGTTTTCCTGTTTGGTGACGTATCCGATTGCGGTCATTTTCAGTCTCCTCTTGGTGCTCGCAGGGGACCATTCCCCTGCGATGGCGGACCGTGATGGGCGCGTCCGGATCGCCGGAACCGGCACGGCCGCAGCGATAGCGGAGGACCCGAGCGGGGAGTTTTTTTGAAGCGAAGCGGCGCGAGGAAGCCGCCGCAGGCGGCGGGGAAAAAAGCTGCCGGCGAGGGTTTCGGGCGGGCCGGATCCGCCCATAGGTCGTCAAGCCAGGCGCAGGGGAATGGTCCCTGAGACACAATGGAGACAGGTTGCGCGATCGGGGGCACAACGAGCAGGCGGCACTATGCAGGGGGCCGGCGGCGCGGGCTCTCTCGGCAATCGGATTGGCAATTGGCGCCATGCGCCTGGCGCCTCAGCAAGCAATGCGGGCCGGTGCGGGCTGCCGAAATGGGGGCGAATTGGCGTTGGAATTTATCGCACGCGGCACTGGCTCGGCAAGACGATCAATCGGAGCCGGCGCGGCCCGGAGCGGCGCGCGCGTCCTTAGCGGCAGTACTCGAGAAAACGCCGCTCGGGCCGTGATCGACTATTCGCGCACGAACAGCGACTGCTTCCTTGCGCACAGATCGGCGAATAGGAAGGCCTCGCGGCTGGTGTAGCTTTCGGCCGGGAATTTCACCCAGCGCGGCAGCCAGGCCTCAAGCTGAGGCGGCTTCTCGATGTTCTTGCCGCCGATCTCGGTGAGCATCGAATCGGCGATTTCCTCGTCGCGCAAGCGATCGAAAGGCATCGTCCGGTTGCCACCATATGCCCACGACGCGCACGAATTGTCGTCGCCGAGCGCCCACCTTGCGCGCGAACATGCCGGCGGCAGCAAGGGGTCGCGATTGCCGCTGGCCACCACCGGGCAGGCCAACAGCTTGTGCCGCATTTGCCGAATGCGGCGTCAGCCTTGCAGCCGGCAAGGATGGCAGTCACCGTCTCGTTGGCTGCGCGCTGCGGCTCGGGGCGCACCTTGGCGATGCAGATCGGCATAGTTCTGCATCGGGGCGGGTGAGTCCCGGGCGCCGTCGGGAATGGGCATCTCCTCGCTATCCGGCGTCGGCTCGGTCGTGGCCAGTTGAGCATCGGGCATCGTCATGCCGCAGTCCCTTCTTGCGCCTCGCCTTCCGCATCGGCCTGAAGGCCAAGCAGGAAATCGGCGGCCTTCGAGGCGAGGCTGGCGGCACGGAAAATGGCGCGGTTGTCCCCGCGCAGCACCTTCAGCCATGAGCCGATGTAATCGGCGTGACGCACGGTCGGCTCGATGCCGAGATTGCTGCAGACGAAGGCGGCAGTGATTTCGGCGACCAATTCTTCACGCGCGTAAGCCTTGGAGCCGAACGAGCCGGAGAGGTCGCGAGCAAGCCGCGTCGGGTGGCCGGTCCAGTGGCCAAGCTCGTGAAAGCAGGTCCGGTAATAGTCGATCTGCTGATGGAACGCCGGCTGCGGCGGCACCTGAATGTGGTCGCTGCCCGGCATGTAGAAAGCGCGATCGCCGCCGACCCTGAAATCCGCACCACTGGCGCGAATCAGCGTTTCGGCCTGCGGCACGATCTCGCACTGAGGCAGCGGCTCGGCGGGGGCATGGAGGTGTTCCGGAAGATTGTCGCACTGCGCGACATTGAAGACGGTAAAGCGCTTCAGAAAAGGCACGGCCTGTGGTGCATCGCCCTCGTGGCGTGCGCGCTCCTTCTCGTCCTTGGGGACAAAGCGGTCGGCATGCACGATGGTCGTGCCGCGCTCGCCTTTCCTGACATTGCCACCCAGGGCAAGCGCCTGCCGGAAGGTCAGCCAATTCTGGCTGGGATAGCTGCGCTCGATGACGGCGCCCCACAGGATGAGGATATTGATGCCGGAATAGCTGCGCCCCGTGGACGCATTCCTCGGCAGGCCGAGGCCTGCTTTTGCGCTGCCCCATGGCTTGACCCATGGCACGGTACCGCGCTCCAGCTCGGCAATGATGCGGTCGGTGATCTCCTGATAGAGGCTGGCGCCCGGGCGCCTGCCCTTGCCTGCGCCAGCCTCTCCGCTGGTGGTACGCTTGCTGTTTGCACGCATGTGTTATCCTCCGCTCACCAATCGCCGCGCCTTTCCCCGGAAGCGGGGTGGGCGGCGAGTCGCGACCGGAAGGGCCCGCCCAGTAGGCGGACCGCATCCGAAGGACCGGAACGAAGAGGAGGACCCTGAGCGGCACGCGAAGGGTTGCGGGCTGCCGCGGCGGGTCTAGAAGGGAGTGCCGCCCGCCCCGCGCCGCCGGGAAAGGCCAACAGACAAACCGCGCCGCCCGCAAGGGCGGCGGCCGTCACAGCCCGAAGGGCTGCCCACGCCAAGGGGCGAAGCCGAATGGCCGAGACCGCCTGAGCTTGCCGAAGAAAAGCGGGCTCGGTTCACGAGCACCTGGTGCGCGTCGTCAGGCGCGCGGGCGCGCGACAAGTTTTTTCGCACATGGTCAGGCGGCGCAGTTACGTCGAGAAACCCGACGGCATCGGCGCCGTGCGCGCGGCTTCCTCCGAAAACCAGCGCTCGCCTTTCAACAAATTGAGGCATTGTCCTAGACAATATTCCTGTCCGGATCATGATAGATGCGGCGCGCCCGCTAGGACCGGAGGCTGGACAGAATCTCGCACGGATCAGCGTCAATGGCCGCAGTTATGTCGAGAAACTCGATGACGTCGAGACGCCGCTCTGCGCCCTCGTACTTGGCCACGAAGGATTGGGGACGACCAAGCTTGTCAGCCAGCTGCTCCTGGGTCAGGCCTTTGGCCTTGCGCAGCGAAACCAGCTGGGCCAGAAACCGCTGGTGGCGGGGCGATCGAAGGGATTTGGGCATGGAGGCGAACCGGTCGGGTAAAGACCGGATCAGCGACTAATCCCGGTTTCGGATTATCCCATTTTGGGATATACTGCGTGCGCTCACAGGCGAGGTTCGCAGGCATGAATGGATCAATGGGAACAGATGAGACTCGAAGCTCAACTTTGAGCGATGAAGTCCCCTGGTCGGAGAACCTCACGAGCTACGACAGGGAGCATTTCACGATCTACCTGCGGATCCTGGATGCCTGCGCCGACAATGCCAGCGAAAAGGAGATGGTCGAGCGCATTCTCGGCATCGACCCGTCCATTGACCCGGTCCGCGCCCGCAAAGCTCTTCGCAGCCATATCGACCGTGCGAACTGGATGGTGACGACCGGCTACAAGGAACTGTTCGCCGGCTGATGCACAACGCCCACTGCCACGTGTTTCGAGCAGGCAAGTCTCTGTAGCCAAATTCGGCAGCGCACGGCCGCGACAGCCGGCGCGGCGGGAGCGGTCACAACTGGTTCGCGTGCTGTTTGACTGCCATTTCCAGTGCTTGCATCAAAGGCACAGCCTTGGAGAAGAGGAAGCCCTGAGCGGTTCGGCAGCCAAGCTTGTGCAGGGTTTGCCGATCCGCCTCTGTTTCGACGCCCTCGGCCATGACCTCGATCCCGAGCATGTCACCGAGTTCGATGACCGATTTGACAAGCAGTCGGTCCTCTCGGGACTTGGCCAAGCCGCGAATGAAGCCCTGGTCTATTTTCACCTTGCGTATACGACGGTCCTTGAGAGATGCCAAGGTAGAAAAGCCGGTGCCGAAGTCATCGAGCGCGATGGAAATACCGGCATGTGAAAGCCGTCCGAGCTTTTCATCCACTCTGTCCGGGTCCACCGGCGATTCTTCGGTAATCTCGATTTCGAACATCGTCGCAGGCAGGCCTCTTGCCGCCAGACCCTCCAGAACCATGTCGTCGATATCGCCGGCTTCCAGTTCGCGAGGGGAAACATTCATCGCCACACGAATGTCACGACAGTCAGCCTTCACCAAGCCGTCGATAAAAGCACAACAGTCGGCGAATACGGTTTGCGTCAGCAGCTGAAGCATTCCGGTTTCGCGTGCGGCCGTGATGATTTCGGGTGGAGAGATGGCACCATGCGTCGGATGGGACCATCTCAGCAAGGCTTCAAAACCGACCACGGTCTCGGTTTCGAGTTTCACGATCGGCTGGAACCAAGGTTGCAATCTTCCCGTCTTTATCGCCGAATGAAGATCCCGTTCGATCGACTGGCGACGTTGCAGTTCCCTGTCGAGTTCGGCATCGAAAAGGCAAAATTCGTTCCTGCCATGGCGCTTGGCCGTATACAGGGCGATATCCGCCCGCAACAACATTTCAGTCAGGCTCGGCGTCTGCGCCAAGTATATCCCTATCGATGCCCCGACCCGAACGGACGCGACCTCGATATAGGGGCGAGCAATTTTGGCTATGATATTGGAGGCGAGATCACTGGCAGAAAGCGAAGCTCTCGTTGAGGGAAAAACCAGCACGAATTCATCGCCGCCGATACGAGCGAGCGTTGAGCCTTCGGGTGCTTCCTGCTCTATGCGGCGGGCGATCATGACAAGCAGTTCATCACCGGTCCTGTGACCGTAGGTGTCGTTGACAGATTTGAAGCCGTCCAGATCAATCAGCATTGCCACGAAGGGGCCATCCGCGGTCTTGAACCGACCAATGGCGTGTTCAAGGCCCCGCCTGTTGAGAAGGGCGGTCAGATGGTCCTCCCTGGAGTTGCGCTCCATTTCCGACGCAAATCGCTCTGCCTCATGTCTCAGGCGGCTTGCTTCGCGGAAGCGCGCCTGCCCAACAAACGAAGCTCGGACCAAGCCGCCCATGAAGAGCAGAACGGTGAAAGCCAGAATGTAGCGTTCAAAATTGCCTTTCGCCAAAAGGCACGCCACCGTGATGAGGAGTGGAGGTGTGATGAAGCTGGTCGCCGCCGCGGCATACGAACTGCCATATGTAACCGCACCAGCTGAAATGCCCGCCAGTATGACCAGATGCATCGGTGCTTGTGGTGTTGTGTATCCAACAGTCAGCACGGCCGGGAAGGACCAGGCAAACCCTGCCAGAAGGGCAAGGACGCCAAACATGCGAAGGCGCGGCAAAACGCCAAGCAAATCCTGATGGCGCCCCGTTTCCTTTAGCTGAAAACGGGCGAGTGCAAGCCGGACGGCATTTAGCGCATTGACGACCAGGAACCAGCTGGCAGCGGCAAAGCCGCCGCCAGAAAGGGCCTGCACCGCGCAAATCAGGCCTGACAGGATCGCGCTTATCGGCATCGACACGAAGAGCCCGGCCCTCAGGTCAGCAAGCTGATCCTGACGGATTTTGGCCTCCAGCGATTCTTCTTCCTTTAGGGGTGCCATGAATGGACCAGCTTGCTTGCGTCGTTGTTCGCGAGGACCAAATCTATGCAAGCCCACTGAAGGACGGGTTAACTACCCAGCGAGGGTAACCAGTGCGCTCACCATGCTTCGGGTCACACCTTTGGCTTGCATTGCCGAATCATCAAGGCTTCGCCCGCGCGCGTGCCTTGATCCGAATCATGCCATGATCGGCAACGTCACCAGGAGACAGCCTTGCCCCGCGACGACGCGCGCCAGCAAGACAAGGAAGCCTCGCCGAGACAGCGTTCCAGAGCGGCAGCGCTCTGTGCGATTCACCGCCTGAGCATGGCCGAAATGCCATGGCGGACAAAGGGAAGATGTTGGGCAAAGCGGAGCCCAGCATGTCTTGCAAGCCGTGCCGCCGAGTGCTCGCTTGAGTAGAGACCGACAAGCATGTTGGTGGCATGATAGAGCGGCCCCGCCGACAGCCGCAGCCGGCTTTCGTATCTGCCGAGCATGTCGGGATCGGCAATGTCGCGGCGGGCGCGACATGCTGTCAGTATTTTATGAGCGAGTTGCTTCTGGCCGCTGAGGCCGATGTTGAAGCCATGCGCGGTCACCGGGTGCATGCCAATGGCAGCGTCTCCGATCAGTGCCGCACTCGGAGCCGAGAACTTGTGCGCCCAGGTCGTGACCAGCGGATAGGCATGGCGGGTGCTTGCCAGGGTCATCTGTCCGAGGCGTCCTCGACACCGGTTCATCAATTCCATGCGGAACAATTCGTCGTCGAGAGCAGACAGTCTGTCGGCCTCGCTTGAGCGCAAAGTCAGAAGCAGCGACGACACGCCTTCCATGAGCGGCAACATCGCTATGGTCTGATGGTGGTCGAACCATTCGACCGCGATCTGGTGATGGACGCGCTCGTGCCTCACTCGGCAAATCAGCATGGAGTGGCCAAGCGGATGGATGTTGGCGCCAATGCCGAGCAGGTCGCGCATCGGGGACAAACGCGAATCCGCTGCTACGAGCAGCCGAGCGGCCAATTGCCTGCCATCAGAAAGCGTTATGACCGCCTCGTCTTCGCTATTTGTTGCATTGACGACCGAGTTGCCGCACAGCAGCCGGGCATGATCCTGGAAGTGGACAATTTTGAACAGGGCATCGCGGATCCGACAATTTGGGACCAGAAATCCGAGTGGTTCCCCAGATCCGCTGGGAGCATCGAAGCTCAGGGCGAAAGGGCTGGATCCGTTGAGCACGCGCGCGCCATGAAGCGGTGATTTGTCCGATGCGGGGATGGCATCCCAGGCGCCGAGCTCGCGAAGGATTCTCACTGATGCGTGGGTCAGCGCGATCTCGCGACCGTCGAAAGCCGGATTCGCCAGGCTGTCGAGCGACTGCCGTTCAACCACTGCCACCTTGAGTCGGCTCCAGGCGAGCGATGCTGCGAAGGCAAGTCCGACCGGACCAGCTCCGACGACAATGATGTCGAATTTGTCGACATAGCCGGCCATCAGCGTGCCGCCATAGCGGCTATCTTCGACACGAAGCGCTCTTGAAGCATCGCAATCACCCACGGTTTGCCGCTCATCTCCCCAACTCGATAGACATGCGTTCTCCGTTGGAAGCCTGGTCAATGAAACCATGCCGATGAAGAGATAACGCTGATCTGGATCAACCAGGCTCGACAAACCCGTCAGCGGCGGGTTCACGGTCGAGTGGTCGATTGCCGTGAAAACGTCTCCATGTCTGGGCATTCTGAATGGTCGGCTTCCCAATCGCGTGCCCCTCCTGGCCAAAGGTTCGGCAACGTATTGTGGCTGATCCGTTCTTCGCACCGCGCCGATATCGTCATGACGCGGGCAATCGCCAGCAAAGATTCGGTCGACTGACGACCAGCATCCGCACAGTCGTTGGCGCCGCCAACCGGTTCAGCCTCGCGGCTCTTCCCGATCGATAAGGACCCGCTCGGCGGAGCCGTCGAGATCTTCGTATTGGCCGCTCTTCAAGATCCACAGGAAGCCCCGGTCCAAGCCCCACCAAAACAGGCAGCGGCCACCGCATTTCCGTCTGGACGGGCGTCTTGCTGCCGACAGCGTGCTCTCCTAACGCGCTAGACGCCGAAGGAACTCGCCGACGGCCTCATGTCCAAGTGATGTGGGAAGGGAGCAGAACCAAAGGGACTCTGCTTGGCGTCCCCGCTTTTTTCGCAGCTATGAAACCATCACCGAGAACGGATCCGTACTGAGGAGGAGGCGGTCCTTGACTTGCCCGACGCCGGCAACCTTCTCAGCCGCAACGATCGCTGCCTTCCGCTGACGCTCGTCGACAATCGCCCCCTTCAGTTCGACAAGGCCGTCGCTGACCCTCACATCGATCAAGTCACCACCGCTCCAGGTTTGTGGCTGCAGCTCGGCAAGGATAGCCTTGCGGATCCGTTCGTCATCGGGTGGCGTGGTTCCCTGTTTCGGCATGGCGGATCAGGACAAGCAGCAAATCAGTTCGCGTGATGATGCCGACGACCCTTTCCCGAATCGACAATCGGGACATTGTTGTGCGATGTTGCATCATCAGGTCGACAGGAGGCGCCGAGATGACGTGTGTGGTCATCACCTGATGGATGATCCGTCCATTCGAGCGCACACATAGTCATTGGCGGTTGTGCCCGGGCCAAGATCAAGCTCCAGCCAGCGCGGACGCACACGCTGGGTTCCGAGTTCCTCTCGGCGCAAGAAGTCGCTTTTGCTTACATGCCAACCAAGGTGCCGTCGCTGGTCGTTACTGGCAGGCAGCTGACTTTGCTTGAAAGCATGACCGCTTCGGCGATCGTCGCGTCGCATGCGTCGTGATGACTGGCTTTGTCATTAAGGATTCGGCTTGCATCCTCACCCTCCTGATCTTTCGTCGGACGACGATAGGACATCCCGACCCGCGGCGCTTTGATCTGAGTCACTTGGAACGAGTGGCATTCTCCGCGCCGTCGTCGCTGTCGATGAGAATGCGCTCCGCCGCGCCATCGAGATCCTCGTACTGGCCGCTTCTCAACGCCCAAAGGAAGCCGGACAGGCCGAGTGCGCCAAGGAATAGCGCTACGGGGATGAGGTAGACGAGCGTCGTCATGACGATTGAGCCAAGGCGCCGGCCCGCGCGGGCCTGTCTTGCCGCGCAATCGCGGACGACGCACCCGTTGCGAAGCCTTGCAGACGCATGGCATTTCCAACCACGAGCAATGACGAGGCTGACATCGCGACCGCGGCGATAAGAGGCGTAACATGGCCCAGAATGGCGATCGGCACGGCAACAGCATTATAAACGATCGCAATTGTTATGTTCTGTCGGATCAGGCTTCCCGCCTTGCGCGATACGTCAACAGCCAGCGGGACCGCCAAGAGGCTTTCGCGCAGGAAAACGAAGTCGGCTGCATTGCGGCCAATGTCGGCGGCGGTGGCGGGTGCGATCGAGACATGCGCAGCGCTCAGCGCCGGCGTATCGTTGAGCCCGTCGCCAACCATCAGAACCTTGTGCCCGTCCCTCGCCAGCGTCTCGATGCGTTCAACCTTGCCGGACGGCAGCAGGCAGGGAACGAAATCATCGACACCAAGCCCGTCCGCAACCTCGGCGCAGGCTTTCGCGGTGTCGCCCGACAGCATCTCCACGCATATACCAGCGTTGTGCAGTTGATCGATGGCCGCCCTGGCGTCGGCGCGCAGCGCGTCCTCAAAATCGAAGGTCGCGACAATGAACCCGTCTTTTGTCAGCACCGTTCCGCCATAGCCATGTTTGCCTTCGCCGCCGGTCCGGGCCTTCCATCCAGCCCATCCGCGCCGGCCCAGCCGCCAGGTGCTACCGGCGGCTGTGGCCTCGATCCCGAAACCCGGGTGCTCGGTGACGGCATCGAATTTGTGCTGCCCGCCAAGGCGGGCAAAACCGGCTATGGCCTTTGAAAACGGGTGACGCGAATGCGCAGCCATGTCTCCCGCGATTGCCAGCATGGCCGGATCAATCGAGTCCGCATTGACCAGCCGGGGCTGGCCGAGGGTGAGCGTTCCGGTCTTGTCGAACACCGCTCTATCAATCGTCGCCAGGCGCTCCATGGCCGAACCGTCCTTGACCATGATGCCGTTCTCGAACAGGCGCCGCGCCGCGACCACCTGGACGATCGGTACGGCGAGGCCGAGCGCGCATGGGCATGTGATGATGAGAACGGCAATGGCGATGGTTATGGCCCGGTGCCAGTCACCGGTCGCCGCCATCCAGCCAAGGAACGTCGCGAAGGCTGTGAGATGAACCACCGGGGCATAGAGCGCTGAAACACGATCGGCGATCCGGCGATAATGCGCGCGGCCGCCCTCTGCGGACTCCATCAGCCGAACCATTTCCGCCAGAAACGAATCTTTCGCGGCGGCGGTCGCCTCGATCGTCAGCGGGCCGGTTAGGTTGAGGACACCGGCCTGCACGGCTTCGCCTGCCGCTACGTTTCGAGGCGTGCTCTCGCCGGAAACCAACGAGCAGTCCAGATCCGAGGCCCCTTGAATGATCTTGCCGTCGACGGGGATTCTCTCGCCGGCAGCGATCAACAGCAGCATGCCAAGTTCGATCTCGCCAACCGGCAGATAGTCGCGTGCACCATCGCCGCGCAGCACCATGGCGCCACGTGCGGCCAACTGGGACAGGCCTTTCACGGCGGTCCGGGCACGTTCGCGCATGACGTGATCCAACGTGCGGCCGATCAACAGGAAGAACAGCAGCGACACCGATGCATCGAAATAGGCGTGGTCGCCATGGTTGATCGTCTCATAGAGGCTCATGGCGTAGGCTAGGGACACCCCGACCGCGATCGGCACATCCATGTTCATGCGGCCGTGACGCAGCGCATTCCAGGCCGAGCGGAAGAAGATGCCGCCGGCGAAGGCCAGTGGCGGGATGGCGATAAGCGCCGAGACCCAGTGGAACAGGTCGCGGGTAGCGCCTTCAGCACCGGACCAGACAGAGACCGAAAGCAGCATGATGTTGCCCGCCGCAAAGCCGGCGACAGCAACGGCGCGGATCAGCTCCGAAAGCGTCTTGTCCTTGTTGTCGACCTCGGGGTCGAACAGATGCGCCTCGTAGCCCAGCCGTCCCAGCGCGGCGACGAATGGTGGTACCTGGTTTCCACGCCAGCGGACCGCGACCCGCTTCGTCGACAGGTTGACACGAGCGCTCTCCACTTGATCGAGCTTTCCCAGTGCTGTCTCGATCGCCTGGATGCAGGCCGCGCAATGAACCGTGGGGACCGAAAGATCGGTCTGGCGGAGATCATCGCCAAGCGATCGGCTCGCCAGCCTGATCTCCTGGCTGGACGGCAGGACCGATCCGGCGTTGACCAGATCAAGCGCCATTTCGGCGCCCGGCGCGCAGCAGCTCACTTCAGCGCTCCATGGGAAATCATGATCCTGCGCACGTCGCGATATGGTCTTGCCAGACCGGCATCGGCGTCGATTTCGACGATCCAGACACCGTCCTTCGGCATATGCTGGGCGGCGAATTCCTGACCCGAGGCGAGGACGAGCTTGATGGATTCATCCTCTTTTTCGTAAGCGGGATGGCGAAACAGCGCCTTCACGCCATGCAAGGGAACCGGTTTGCCGGCGGCGTCGATGAGGCCGTAGCGGACTTCACCCGATGCGATGGTCAGCTTGCCGGTCCAGCCGAGGGCTGCCTGCGCCCGCCCTTCCTCGGCCTTCCTGTTGAACTGCTGGCTCGCCACATAGGTGTTTTCGACGACCAGGCCGGTCCAGCTCGTGTTGGCAAGCGTCGCCATGGTCAGATTGACCGCGATGACCACACCGAAAAAGGCCAGGATGATGGCCAACATGTGCCTGCCGGTGAATTCGCGGGTTTTTTGTGTTCTGGCGCTCATCTGGCAGTCTCCG
The DNA here is from genome assembly GCF_040321735.1 of Mesorhizobium sp. M0293. NCBI lineage: Bacteria > Pseudomonadati > Pseudomonadota > Alphaproteobacteria > Hyphomicrobiales > Phyllobacteriaceae > Mesorhizobium > Mesorhizobium sp. M0293. The sequence continues at coordinate 35,971 of NZ_JAMYSA010000004.1, read as the reverse complement.
GCGCGTTGAAGGTGGCGGTGTACTCGTTCGACTCGAAGCTCGCCTTGTCCTCGACGCGGAACTTGAAGGTCTGTGCCGGAGCGCGGATCTGGTCCGCCGGCTGGCGAACGAAGACCCTCAGCATTTTCAGGCGGTCGGGTTCGACCGGAATGGCGAAGGAACGGCCTGCGGGGATGTCGTCGCCGACGACGACCATGTCAGCGCCTTCAAGGTCCTGCATGGTTACGACGATCGTCCTCGGCTCGGGGATCATGTTGAGCAGCTTGACGGTGTAGCCGTTGCGGATCGAGCCGTCGGAGAGCGTCACGAATTGTGGATTGCGGTCGTGCAGGACATTGATTTCGAGCCGGTCGCGCGTCAGCAGCGAGTAGAGGAGGCCCAGGCCGATCAGCGACCACATGGCCATGTAGACATAGGTGCGTGGCCGAAAGATCTTGCGGATGTGGAAATGCGCCACTCTGTCCGAAAACAGGCCGTCATCCGTCCTGACCAGCGCCGGATTGACTGAGCTGGACCCGCCTGCAGTCGCCAGCATCATGTTGGCGTTGTAGTCGGAGAGCGTCGCATAGGCGATCAGCCCACGCTCCTTGCCGAGCTTGTCCATGACGCCGTCACAGGCGTCGATGCAGAGCGCGCAGGTGATGCATTCGAGCTGCTGGCCATCGCGAATGTCGATCCCCATCGGGCAGACCGCGACACAGGCATTGCAGTCGACGCAGTCGCCCACGAGCTGGCCTGCGGCCAGCACCTTCTTGGCGTGGCGCGAACGCGGTTCGCCGCGCCATTCATTGTAGGTGACAGTGAGGGAATTTTCATCGAGCATGGCCGCCTGGATGCGGGGCCACGGGCACATATAGGTGCAGACCTGTTCGCGCATCAGACCGCCGAACGTGTAGGTGGTAGCCGCCAGAACCGCGACGGTGATGTAGGCGACAGGCGCTGCCGTGCCGGTGAAGAGTTCGCCGAGCAGCGTCGGCGCGTCAGCGAAATAGAAGATCCAGGCGCCGCCCGTCAGCGCGCCTATGGCCAGCCAGATGGCGTGTTTCGATACCCGCAGCACGAGTTTGCGGGGGGTCCAGAGACCGGCATCAAGCTTGATACGAGCGTTGCGGTCGCCCTCTATCGCGCGCTCGACGACCAGGAACAGGTCGACCCATACGGTCTGCGGGCATGTGTAGCCACACCAGGCACGGCCGACAGTCGACGTGATCAGGAAAAGACCGACGCCGGCCATGACCAGAAGGCCGGCGACATAGTAGAATTCCTGCGGCCATATCTCGATGAAGAAGAAATAGAAACGCCGGTTGGCGACATCGAGCAGCACGGCCTGGTCCGGGCTAAACGAGCCCCGATCCCAGCGCAGCCACGGCGTCAGATAGTAGATGCCGAGCGTGACCGCCATCACCAGCCATTTGAACTGGCGAAAGCTGCCCGAGGCCCGCTTCGGGAAGATCTTCTTGCGCGCAGCGTACATTGGCTGACGCACCTTGGCGGAGTTGACCGGCGTGGGTTCGATCCTTTCTATTTGCGTGTTATCAAGCACGAGAAGCTCCAGTCACCAGCGACGATTTCGCCGGAAACCGACTCATCGGTTCTGGATGATGCCGAGGCCCGGCTTGCGCCGGGCCTCGTCGCTTGGCGGGAGGGGGAGGACGAGAATAGGCTTCTGCTCCTATTCTCCGCCGCCAAGCGAATGGATGTAGACCGCCAGTTCCTTGACCTTGGTCTCGCCGAGGCGCGCGCCCCAGGCCGGCATCACGCCCTGTTTCGGCGCGGTGACCTGGGCGGCGATGGCCGCTTCGCCTGACCCGTAGAGCCAGATGGCGTCGGTCAGATCTGGAGCGCCGAGTTCCTTGTTGCCTTTTGCATTGTCGCCGTGACAGGCCACGCAATTTTCGGCGAAGACCTTGGCGCCGGGCGCGACCAACGATTGATCGCCGACAGTGCCGGACAGGCTGGCAACGTAGGTGCTGACCTGTTTGATCTGATCGGCGGTGATGATGTCGCCAAAGGCCGGCATTTCCGACAGGCGCGTAGCCGGGTCGGAGGCGAAGCGGATGCCATGAGCGATCGTCTGCTGGATCTGGTCCACCTCGCCGCCCCACAGCCAGTCGTCGTCATTTAGGTTCGGAAAGCCCTTGGACCCCTGGGCGCCGGAACCGTGGCACTGCACGCAATTGACCTTGAACGCGGCGGCGCCGGCAGCGACGGCGAATTCGCGCAGCGTGTCATCCGCAGCAATCTCCGAAACACTTTTCGACTCTATTGCGGCGACATATTTGCCCTTTGCCGCTTCGGCCGCGGACAACTCGTTCTTGACTTCGTTGCGGCTGGAATAGCCAAATACGCCCTTTGTCGCGGAGTGCAACAGCGGCCATGCCGGGTAGGCAATTGTGTAACCGATCGCCCAGACTATGGTCATGTAGAAGGTGATGACCCACCAGCGCGGGAGCGGGTTGTTGAGCTCGCGAATGCCGTCCCACTCATGACCGGTCGTCGAGATGCCGGAAACCTCGTCAATGTGATCGCTGCTCATGATCAGTCCTCCTTCAGAGGAATTTGAGCTGCTTCGCCGGCTTGCCTGCGGCTGCCGGGGCGAAGTGCAAAGGCAACGGATCCGATGAAGAAAAGAGCGATGGCAAGCAGGCCCCAGCTGTCAGCAAACTCCCGCATGAAATTGTACGTCATCGCCATTGTCCTCAGCGGTAGCCGGCGGTCTCATCGTAGTTCTTGAAATCGACAAGCGTGCCGAGCATCTGGAGATAGGAAACCAGGGCGTCCATTTCGGTGACTTGCTGCGGATCACCGTCGAAATCGCCGATCCTGGCCTTGGGGTAGCGGGCCTCGAGGCCGGACGTGTCGGCATTGGGATCAGCCTGCGCCATCATATCGGCATTGGCGTTAGCGACCATGTCGTCGGAGTAGGGAACGCCGACGCGCCTGTTGGCAACCAGATGCGTCGAGAAATCCTTCACCGCGATCGGCGTATCCTTCAGAAAGCCATAGCTCGGCATGATGGATTCCGGCACCACGGAACGAGGGTCCGTGAGGTGCTCGACATGCCAAAGATTTGAGTAGCGATCGCCAACCCGAGCGAGGTCCGGTCCGGTGCGCTTCGATCCCCACTGGAAGGGATGATCATACATCGACTCGGCCGCCAGGCTGTAATGCCCATAGCGCTCGACCTCGTCACGGAACGGGCGGATCATCTGGCTATGGCATAGATAGCATCCCTCACGCACATAGATGTTGCGCCCGACGAGTTCGAGCGGCGAGTAGGGCCGCATGCCTTCGACCTTCTCGATCGTGTTGTCGAGATAGAAGAGCGGCGCGATCTCGACGATGCCGCCGATTGTCACGACCAGCAGCGACCCGAGGAGAAGAAGTGTAGCGTTCTTCTCGATGACCGCGTGTCTGTTCATCAACCTCATTTTCTGTCTCATCATCGCGCAAGCTGGAGGGCGGGAACGGAGCCGGGCATCGGATCCTCCTCGCGCCGGTAGCCAAGGATGGTCATGGCGATGTTCCACGCCATGATCAGGGCGCCGGAAAGGTACATGGCTCCGCCGATGGCGCGCATGATGTAGTAGGGGTGCATGGCGGCCACGGTTTCGGCGAAGGAGTAGACCAGGAAGCCCTGCTCGTCGTATTCGCGCCACATCAGGCCCTGCATGATGCCGGACACCCACATGACCGACGCGTAGACAACGATGCCAAGCGTCGCCAGCCAGAAGTGCCAGGTAACGAGGCGCAGCGAGTAGAGCCGTTCACGGTTCCACAGCTTCGGCACCATGTAATAAAGCGCGCCGAACGAGATCATGCCGACCCAGCCGAGTGCGCCCGAATGGACGTGTCCGATGGTCCAGTCGGTATAGTGCGACAGCGAGTTGACCGTCTTGATCGACATCATCGGGCCCTCGAAGGTGGACATGCCGTAGAAGGCGATGGCCATCACCATCATGCGGATGATCGGATCGGTGCGGAGCTTGTCCCAGGCGCCCGACAGCGTCATCAGGCCATTGATCATGCCGCCCCATGACGGCATCCACAGCATGATCGAGAACACCATGCCGAGCGTCTGCGCCCAATCGGGCAAGGCGGTGTAGTGCAAATGATGGGGTCCAGCCCAGATGTAGAGAAAGATGATTGCCCAGAAATGGACGATCGACAGCCGGTAGGAATAGACCGGCCGGTTCGCCTGCTTGGGTACGAAATAATACATCATGCCGAGAAAGCCGGCGGTCAGAAAGAAGCCCACGGCGTTGTGGCCATACCACCATTGCGTCAGAGCGTCCTGGACCCCGGAGAAAGCCGAATAGCTCTTCGAGCCCAGGAAGGAGGCGGGCATGGAGAGGTTGTTGACCACATGCAGCATCGCGATGGTGACGATGAAGGACAGGTAGAACCAGTTGGCGACGTAGATGTGGGGTTCCTTGCGCTTCAGGATCGTGCCGAGGAACAGGATGAGATAGGCGACCCAGACAATGGTCAGCCAGATGTCCACATACCATTCGGGCTCGGCGTATTCGCGGCTCTCGGTGATGCCGAGCAGGTAGCCAGTCGCTGCCATGACGATGAAGAGCTGGTAGCCCCAGAACACGAACCAGCCGAGATCGCCGCCGAACAGCCGGGCGCGGCAGGTGCGTTGCACGACATAGAGAGACGTGCAAAGCAGCGCGTTGCCGCCGAAGGCGAAGACGACTCCCGACGTATGCAGTGGCCGCAAACGGCCAAAGTTGAACCAGGGCTGGATGTTGAGATCGGGATAGGCAAGCTGCAGCGCGATGACCACGCCGACAAGCATGCCGATGACACCCCAGAACATGGTGGCGATGGCGCCATAGCGGATTGGCCCGTCCATGTAAGCGGACGGGTCGATCGGCGCGGCAGGCTTGAACTCAGTGTTGCGCAACAGGATCGCAGTGAAGCCAGCCAAGGCGAAGAACAAGACCCACATATGCTGGCGAAAGGGTTCATCCACCCCAGCGCCAGCGGCCACCAAAGCCGCGAATGCGAACAGGCTTAGAAGCACGATTTCTTTGCCGAATTTCATCGCAAGCCCCGATTTCCAATTCCGGCGGATGCCAAACCGCGGTGCCTTATTGCGCAGCCGTCGCCTGCTCGCCCTGATCCATGTCAGAGCCGCACCATTTTGCTTCGAGCAGCATCGAGTTCGGTGCGATCAGACTGTGTCGAATGTGGAAGTGCAGCACCGGCCGCCGGTTTATGGACAGGCCCGGCGTCCCCAGTCGGGGCCCGGGTAGGAGGCGACCGCGGGCGTGTGAGCGCACCTTCTGTGACGCTGGTAAGCAGGCCGATGCCTTACCGAACGTCGATCGTTTCAATGCCTTGGAACAGCCAGCGCCAGCGTTGCGCTGCCTTCGCGACATTTATAGTTTGGGGAGACGGCGATTTTCGCCTGCGTATGAGGCATATTGACTTCGGCCAAGTGTGGATGCTTCGCCGACGAGCCGAAACGCAACTGGCGTATACGATCGGAATTAGAACGGGCTGTCGCTACGCGATGTCTTCTGAGCCCAACGCGAGCATGCCCTGCCCCGAATGAAGTAAGTGGCGTGGGCCATGCAGCTCCGTGTCATTCAAACGGCTATTGCGCCTCGGCCGCCGCAGCGCCGTTCCAGCCGGCTCATGCTGTCCACGGTGACGCGGCGGTTGTTCTCGATCCGAATCACGCCGTCCATTCTCAGGCTGGTCAGCTGACGGCTCACGGTCTCGTTTGTGATGCCAAGGAAATCAGATATGTCGGCACGCGTCATCGGCAGCTCGAAGCATGCCGACCTAGCCGCCGGGTCAACATTGGAGTCGATGTTCCGGGCAATCATGAGGAGAAAGCTCGCCACCTTCTCTGGTGCGGTCTTGCGCCCCAGAGTCACCATCCATTCGCGGGCCTCGTCAAGTTCGTTCAGCGCCTGCTTGAGCAGGCGATGCACAAATTCGGGTGACTGCTTCATCATCCGTTCGATGGCCGCTCTCGGAAACGAGCACAGCGAGACAGCTGTTGCCGCTTCCGCATTGATCGCACTTTTCATCTTGAAGGGCCGTCCCAGAAAATCCGGCGCGAACTGGAGACCGACGATCTGCTGGCGGCCGTCCGAAAGGCTCTTCGTGAGCTTCACCACGCCTGAAAGCACGTTTGAATAACAGTCCACCGCCTCGGCGTCGCCGATCAGTTCGACCCCCGGCTCGATATTGTGCCGCGACGACGTTTTGGCGAGCTGAGCCAAATCGTCTGGCTCGAGCGCGCCACAGACACCGCGGCGCCGTGCCTCGCAAGGCAGGCAAAGAACGGGAATGCCGGAACTGTGAATATCCTGCCGTAATGTCATTCGATCGCTCTACCGGTCCAGTGCGGGCAGGATAGCAATCCACGGTAGAAAAATCCTTGCGGCAGTTTGTCCGTGCTGAAGGTTGATCGAAATCAGGGCTTAGGCTCATCCAAGCATCCACAGTTCGGGCGACGCAAACACGGTGGACCACGACATGCGACAAAAGCTAGCTGCCAGACTTGGCGAGAACGTCCCGCGCTATACCAGTTATCCGACTGCGCCCCATTTCCATGCGGGCGTCGATGCCGTCGTTTACCGAGGCTGGTTGGAGGCGCTCGAAGGTGGTGACGAGATATCGCTTTACCTGCATATTCCCTATTGCGACAGGCTCTGCTGGTTCTGCGCGTGCCATACCAAACAGACCCGCCACTACGAGCCGGTGGCCGCTTATCTGCGCTCGCTGTATGCGGAGATCGCCACGGTTGGCGGCCTTGTTACCGGCAAGGGCCGAGTTCGCGCGGTTCATTTCGGCGGCGGTTCCCCGACGATGCTGGAACCTGAGGATATTGTGGCGCTGGGAAGCGTCCTGCGCAACAGCTTCGCCTTTCTTCCCGGCGCCAAGATCAGCGTTGAAATCGAACCCAATGATATGGACGATGCCCGCCTCGATGCGCTTGCCGAAATCGGCACGACCCGTGCGAGCCTCGGCGTCCAGGACTTCGATCCGAAGGTTCAGAAGGCAATCAACCGCGAGCAGAGCTTTTTGCAGACCAAAGCGGTAGTCGACGGTGTTCGTTCGCGCGGCGTCGAATCGGTCAATCTAGACCTGCTCTACGGCTTGCCGCACCAGACGAGGGAGAGCGTCTCCTCCACCGTCGCGCAGGCGCTGACCTTGGAACCCGACAGGATAGTGCTTTTTGGCTACGCCCATGTGCCGTGGTTCAAGAAACATCAGACCATGATAGACGAGGCATGGCTGCCCGGTCCCGCGGAGAGATTTGCTCAATTGCAACTGGCGGCGCGGGCGATCGTGGACCAGGGGTACGAAGCAATCGGCCTCGACCATTTCGCCAAACCCGGCGATGCCCTGGCCCTTGCCGCCCGCGCCGGAACACTGCACCGGAACTTTCAGGGTTACACCGACGATTGCTGCGAAACCTTGATTGGGCTAGGCCCATCGTCCATCAGCCAGTTTCGGCAGGGCTATGCGCAGAACATGCCTTCGACCCGCGAATATCGATGCACGGTTGATGACGGCGGGCTGGCCGCCGTCCGCGGTATCGCACTTTCCGACGACGACCGCGTTCGCGGCTGGATCATCGAACGTTTGATGTGCGACTTCGCCTTCTCGGCCATCGATCTGGTGGAACGCTTCGGCGAGGCCGGCCAGAGGCTCCTCCTTCAGTCAAGTTCCATGGCCCTCCACGATCCGGTTCGATTGCTTGAACTTGATGGCGACAGATTCGTTGTGCCGGCTGAAAGTCGCCCTTTCGTCCGAAGCATCGCGGCCAGGTTCGACAAATATTTCGAAACTGGAACGGCCAGGCACTCGGCGGCAGTCTGAGCACCGCAGAGGAACGGTCATGGCTCTCACTCGATCGTGAACCGATTGCGATCGTTTTCCACTGTTGACCGGCGACCGTCGGCCGAGACGGTTCGAAGCGGACCAGACGCGTCTTGGCATGGCGACGATGTCGCCCGCTCATGCCCTGCCTGTGAGATCATGGTTGTCGGCGACAGCTCCCTTCGACCTTGCAAGGAGAATGCAAGGTGCCGTGCAAGCGGCTGACAACACTTGGGCCGGTGGCAGAAGTCCGCAAGCACCCCGGCAGCGCGGTCAACGTTGAACCACCCGTTCACCCGAATATGCCGGTGCAGTTCCGGTGGAAAGGGCCTGGCCTAGACGGCTCTCTTGTTACCCCAGAGCATAACGTGCAGCTGCGGTAGCACGCGGGCTTCGAACCATTTGTCGCGGGTCACGCTGTCAACCAGCCACTCCATGCGCTTCAATATTCCGTCAAGGTCGACGGGCGCGTCATCATTTGCCGGGTGTGGCGGCGTGTGATTGCCGGGTTGCAGATAGATCGGAAGTTGCGGAAATTGCGCAGCGGCGTCTTTCGCGTAGGCGTAGTCCCTTTCGTCGAAAACAATGAGCTTGAGCACGATTTGGGGCTTGCCTTGTGCCGCCTGGAGGCACGCCTCGACAGCGGCCCAATCTGTCGTCATTTGGCTTGACGGCGGCTTTGGGCTGAGGATCAGCACGTCAAGGTGCGCAAACCAGTCCCTGGCAAGCGAACCTTGGGTTTCCAGCGCAAAACGGTAACCGTCACCATGGCCTCGGTCGATGAGCGCGCCGAGCGGCTGGATGGCCGGATTGCCGCCTGACAGTGACACCATAAGCGGGCGGCCACCGGAAAGCGCAAGCACATTTTTCCACACCGCGCCGACGGACATCATCTCCCATTCATGGCGGAATTGATTGTCCACAGCATGCAGGCTGTCGCACCAGGAACAGCGAAAGTCACACCCGCCGGTTCTGACGAAGATCGTCGGCAAACCTATGAGCACGCCCTCGCCCTGGATCGTCGGCCCGAAAATCTCGCTAACGCGGATTGCGGGATGCGTATTGGTCATGGCCGGTATTCCGCCCAGGTTTTCGGCGTTTCGCTCACCCGCACGGCCGCGGTTTCGCTCAGGCGTGCCTTGCACCAGTCGTAGAAATGTCTGGCCAGATATTCCGCCGTGACTTGCTCGTGTCCCAGCACGTCGTTGAGATGTCGGTGGTCGAAGCTCTCGTCGATGTAGCGTTTGAATGGCGCCAAATCGTGGTAGTCGCGCACGAAGCCGTGATCGTCCAGTCCATTCGCTGAAAGCTCCACTTCGACGATGTAGTTATGTCCGTGCAGGCGCGCGCATTGGTGATCGGGTGGCAATGAGGTGAGCTGATGCGAGGCTGAGAAGTGGAATTCCTTGGTGATGCGGAACATTACGCGGTGGTCCTTCGCAGCGCTCCGAGCCAGAAGTCGGAGTCCTCGTACTCGGTTGGGTCCGGGTGCCCGGCGATGTGAAACGCCTCACGCCGCTCGACGCAGGTCCCGCACCTCCCGCAATGACGCTCGGCGCCCTTGTAACAGGACCAGGTCTGCGCAAACGGCGTGCCGTATGTGGCTCCATCCCTAACAATGTCCGCCTTCGTCAGGTTCACATAGGGTGCATAAAGGCGAATCTGCGCGTAGCCGTCGAGCGCGTGGTCCTGCATCATCTGGAAAGCATCGATGAAGGCCGGACGGCAATCGGGATAGACAATATGATCCCCACCATGCACGGCCGTCGCCACCGCGTCAGCGTCTTGCGCTGCGGCGAGGCCGAAGGCAATGGCCAACATGATGGCGTTCCGGTTGGGCACCACCGTTACCTTCATCGTATCTTCGGCATAGTGCCCATCGGGCACGTCCACATTGTCGGTCAGCGCGGAGCCGGAAAGGCCGCCGCCGATCTCGTGGATGTCGATGATTCGCTGCGGGACGCCCAGGCGCTCCGCGCAAAGGGTGGCGAAGCCCAATTCCTTCCTATGCCGTTGGCCGTAATCGAACGATAGCAGGCCGGTAAGCTGGTGCTCCGCTGCCACCTTGTGAGCAAGAGTAACGGAATCCAATCCGCCGGAGCAGACGACGAGAGTCTTCATCGTTGGGTCCTTGTTTTAACCGGGTAGGCTGCGACCGGAGATTTCTCTGCGCTCCAGTACTTCAGGAAAACCATTTTGTGAAGTGAACGGAGACCAGTTTCGTGCGCTTGCGTGCGGTGCGCAAAACGCCCTCGCGGTGAGCTGCAAGGACACGGACTGGTGAGACGTCACGCTTCAGCGGAATGCTCAAGCGGCCGCTGCTCGCGGACAAAGTTCTCGACGAGCAGAGCCTGGCGGTTCCGAGCGCCGAGGGACGCCACTGCAACGGTTGCAGGGTACAAGGAGCCCGGATGGCTTGCCGCAAAGATGACCGGCAAACCCTGAATAACCGGTGATGAGCCGACATCTGTGAACAAGCGGTGTGGTCGATTGCAATCACCCATGTCTTGCGCACAGGTACCTTATGTCAGTGGATGAACTGAACTTGATGGTTTTACAGATGGCAGTCGAAAGCGTCCGCTCGCTCTCGTTGAGCTTCGCTGAAAAAGCCGCCGAGATAGCCACCAGGAGCCGCGGCATCCTGCTTTTCGACGTGCGGATCGACGGTGACGCGCAGGTCCAGCGGGTCGCTGCCATCCGATATCACGGCGGCCAATTCGGCGTGCTGGCGTTGGATGTACACGGCCTAGTTACCCACTATTGCATCGTTAACGGCATGTTCTCACATTACATTGCGTCCTTGGAGAGCTGGCACGGGATGCCCCTGTCGATGCAGGCCAAGATGGATGCCAACGGCAATGCCCGTCTCTTCGTAGCCGCGTTGCGGGATGCCGGACATATGCTGGGCACCTAGCATTGGGCGAGAATGCATCTGTGAATTTTGCATGTGCGTCACTGCGATGGCGCCGGCATGATCGTCATGCTCCAAAACGGCTGCGGCCCCCCGCGAAGCGGTCGCCGCGATGATGGTGATCAACGGCGTTGCATCGATGCGAGCGTTTAGACAGAGGTCTCCTCCTGGCATCGAGCGCATGCAAGGAGCTACGCAAGCGCAACTGCATCAAGTATTTTGAAGGGACGACCTCGTGCATGGAGCTTGCGCTGCATACGGGCGGCGCGAGCCGCGTTGCCATCCAGCAGAGAGGGTGCTTGCGGTACTCTCAATGACCCGAGATCGCAAATGGACGTGGGTAAGCACCAGAACTGGCAACACCCATGGTGGTCCGCTGGACTCGCTGGAGGAAGCACAAGGTGTCGGCGGGCAGAGCGCAGCGAGTGCCTACCTCGATCTTTCTAGAAGCGCGCCGGCAGCCTGGGCGGGGGGGCTTGGGGTTAGACTGCCGGCGCACGCCACTCACGAAGAGCGGCCCCTTTTCGTGGTTCGAACACCCATAGTCAACCCGGAAACGTCAGGATGCCCGCCATGTTATTTTCAGAGCGGCGCGATGCCGGCCATGTTGGCCGATTCAGCCTAGGAGTAGCCACTCTCGTAGGCCGAGTTGATGCTCAAGCGCCAGCATCGCCTCGCCGAACTACCAAGAGTTCGCCGTTACAATCCTTCGTCGCGAGCCGATGCCCTCGTGCACGTTTCGTAGCACTCCGGGCGGCTACATCGCCTTGTTGTTCGCGAGCCCATGTGAAGGGTTCCTGCATCGGAAAGTTGACGAGATTCTCTTGGCGGTACTGCGCCAGAGGCATCCCAACGGAATCAGCGTCTACAATCAGCCGCAAGCTTCACATCACAAGAGCGGTAGTCCACCCATTGCGGATCATCCGACTGATCAGGCGGCGTCCGAAATGTGCGACTCTGCCTCAAGGATTCCCACAGGTATGGAAAGCGATCTCGCTATCCGATCCCGATATCCCTTGTTGTACCTCAGACCTCGCTCGATGTTTTGAATTTCCTCAGCGGCAAGCCCGCTCGCGACCGTCAGGTCCTCGATCGAATACCCAAGGTGCTCACGATAAGCGCGGACGATGTGGGTCCCCTGCGACATAGCCGTCAAGACTGGTTCGGGAATGCGCGAATCGTTCATAAACATCTCCAAGAACATGGGAGCTCCCTCGGGAGATACCCCCCCGGCGGCGCAGACCAAGCAAATCAAAAAATGGACGTCCATTCAGCCGGACCGGCTTCATCCATGGAATGGGCCGCCTGAATTAGGAGCTGGATCGGAATATGGCGGCTCACCTCCTTCTAATCAAGAAAGCCAACGGCGAGAATTATTCGCGAAGGATCGCAGGTCGGATGCGCTACAGCCGATCAGGCCATCTCAGGAGGGGGCCCTGGAACTCTGAACACCAACTCGAACTCCCGGTACGGACACTGCTTCCTTCGGCCAATCTCCACCGGCGGGGGAGCGAAAGACCCACTCTTGAAAGCCCCCGGCTGCGTGCTGACGTCGGCTCTAGGAAGCTCGATCGCCCTGTGCCCCGATCGACCGGCCGAAAAAAGGGATTCCAAATTCCAGCAAACACTGGTCATCTGGTTTTCATCCGGATCCAGACAAAGGGTAGCTTTCCATCGAGAGCTTCGCCATCTGTACAGGTTCACAATCATTCGACCGTGACCGATTTTGCGAGATTGCGCGGCTGGTCTACATCTGTCCCCATGAAGAGCGCCGTGTGGTAGGCAAGAAGCTGTATCGGCAGCGAGAAGATCATTGGCGCGATAATCTCGTCGACTACCGGCAGCACGAGCGTGTGCATGGTGTCGAGTTTCGATGCGGCTGCCCCATTTTTATCGGTGATGAGGATAATCCGCCCTCCACGGGCAGCCACTTCCTGCATGTTGGAGACGGTCTTGTCGAAAAAGCGGTCATGGGGCGCGATGACGATCACCGGCATGTTCTCGTCTATCAATGCGATTGGCCCGTGCTTCAATTCACCCGCTGCATAGCCTTCGGCATGGATGTAGGAAATCTCCTTGAGCTTCAGCGCTCCTTCCATCGCTAGCGGGAAACTGGTGCCACGGCCGAGATACAGGACGTCACGATACTTTGACAGTTCGCGCGACAAGAACTCGATCTCCGGCTGGATGCTGTTGAGTACCTGGCCCATGACGCGCGGCAATTCGGCGAGGCTCCTGACGAGCGCCTGCAGCTCGCCTTCGGGGACGGTCCCGCGGGCTCTGGCGGCGCTGATGGCGAGTGCGGCTAGAACGGCAAGCTGGCAGGTAAAAGCCTTGGTAGAGGCGACGCCGATCTCCGGTCCGGCAAGGATCGGGAAGACCGTATCGGCCTCCCGAGCGATGGTCGATTCGCAGGCATTGACGATAGCGCCAATTTTCAGCCCACGCTCCTTGCAGTACCTCAACGATGCAAGCGTATCGGCGGTTTCGCCGGATTGCGAAATGAAAAGAGCCGCGGACTGCGGCGGCAAAGGGATCTCGCGGTAACGGAATTCAGACGCAACGTCGATTTCAACCGTCAGGCGCGCATAGCGCTCGAACCAGTATTTTCCGATCAGTCCGGCGAGATAGGCGGTCCCGCAGGCAGAGATCGCCAAGCTCGGAACCTTGGCGAAATCGATGCCAGGAACCATGTCGCGACCCTCTATGATTTTGATGTAATGACGAAGAGCATGGGCGATGACCTCGGGCTGCTCGTATATTTCCTTCTCCATGAAGTGGCGATGGCTGCCCTTGTTGGCCAGATCGGCCGCGGCCGTGGAGATATGGCACGGACGCTCGACGGGATGGCCGTCGATATCGAAGATATGGGCGCCCGAATTGCCGACAATGGCCCAGTCGCCGTCCATGAGATAGGTAATTTCATTGGTGAAGGGCGCAAGAGCGATCGCGTCGGAGCCCAGGAACATCTCGCCGTCGCCGTGACCGATCGCCAGCGGTGGTCCGTTGCGCGCCGCCGTGATGGTCGACGGTTCATCTTCGAAGAGGATGGCAAGCGCATAGGCGCCCCTGACGCGTTTCAGCATGGCACGCGTGGCCTCTTGCGGCCTCATGCCCTCGCGGCGGTATCTTGCCAAGAGATGCCCAACGACCTCGGTGTCAGTGTCGGTCTGGAACTCGGCGCCATCCGCCGCCAATTCCTCCTTCAGCTCGGTGAAATTCTCGATGATGCCGTTATGGACGACGGCGACACCGTCGGTAAAGTGCGGGTGCGCATTGCGTTCCGTCGAGGCCCCGTGGGTTGCCCAACGCGTGTGGCCGATGCCGACTTTGCCGCTCAGCGGCTCTTCCTTCAGTCGCCTCTCGAGATTGACGAGCTTGCCCTCGGCGCGCCGGCGGTGCAAGGCACCGTCGATGATCGTCGCAACGCCGGCGGAATCATAGCCGCGATATTCCAAACCCTTCAACGCGCCGATCAACCGATCCGACACCGGCTGTTGCCCAACGATGCCAACAATCCCGCACATGTTCGTCTCCGCATTTTTGCGGGCAGCATCCGCCCACGCGAGACGGATACCCATCCGGCCGCTTTAAGTGGCGGCCTTGTAGTAGTATTCCATGATATTGGTACAATTGATTGTAGTGATCACTACCATCCGCCCCATGGATAGGTCGGCTGCTGTGGGGACCTAAAGTTCTATTCGCGCCTGACGCTCTTATGACAATCGCAGACTCACCCGCGGCAGGATCACGGCCTCAGAAACGGCCAGCAGGCCTTGGACAGTGGACGGACGACCGGCCTGCGAGCCCTAGTCAGGCAGTCCGGCATGTAGAAGCATTGTGCCGCCGACTTCGGCATCGGCGATGGTCTGTCTCGGCGACAGCCTGAGTTCGCTTCGCGGGCCGCGCGGCTCGCCCAGGACCGTCGTCGTCTGCGCGGCGCCGGTGTCAGTTGACGATGGCATAATGCCCGCCGGGGGCGAGCGCCTCGCGCACGGCACGTGCCAGCCGCGGTCGGTCCGGGACGCCATGGAAAGCGTTGGCCATGAAGACGAGGTCGACGGGGCGTGACACCAGAGTAGCGAGTTCATAGGCGTCGCCGGCGACGAATTCGCAATTGGTCACGCCGGCGCCGGTAGCGGCGCTGCGTGGCCTCCAGCTGGTCGGCGTAGATGTCTATGGCGACGACATGGCGGGCGACCGTGGCGATCGGCACAGCCGTCGCCGCAGCAGAGGTCGACCACCTCCATGCCCGGCTTCAGCCCGGTTGCCGCCAGCGCCATCTTCGCTGCGGTCCGGTTTGTCAGTGCTCTTTCCTGGCCTTGGCAAGAACACGAACTTCGGCTTCGGTCCGGAATGGCAATGTACCCCGATGGCGAAGGGCGACCCGATCTGCGTCAAGCTCATCGCCAGGGAAGAGACGAAGTGATGGGCACCCCCCTACCGCTGATTACCACCGGCGGCCGCCTCGCGTTCCAAGGTGGGCATGTCGTGCTCCTCGCAGGCTAGCCGAGGCAGAAATAACCGATCAGCGTCCACTCGGGCGGCGTGTCGAGAATCTCGGCCATCTCGGTCACATCGAGGATCGACACCCAGCCCATGCCGATGCCTTCCGCCCGCGCCGCTAGCCACAGTGTGTGCACCGCCATGACGGCCGAATAGTCGATGGTCGCCGGCATGGTTATGCGACCGAGCCCAAGGCCTTGTCCGGTCGTGCGGTCGGCGAAAACCGCGAACTGACAGGGCGCCTCGTTGAGACCGGCAAGCTTCAGCCGGGCATAGAGTGCAGCGCGCTCTCCCGAAAAGCACGTGAGCGCCTCGGCATTGCAGCGTTCGAAGCAGTCTCTCACCGGCGGTGCGCCGCTCGAGGCTGTCGACCACTACGAAGCGCAAGGGCTGGCTGAGGCCAACGCAGGGCGCAATGCTGGCGAGCTCGAGCAGCCGTTCCAGCTTGCCCTCCGGCAGAGCCGTCGGCTCGAAGCGCCGCACATCCCTGCGCCAGCGCAGCAGCGTGATCAGCCCGGCCCGAAAATCGTCGGCGAAATCGGGAGGTGACGGCATGGCGGTCTCGTTCGGGGCTAGGGATTGCAGTAGGGAGTACGGGGTGGATTGCCAGCTGCCTATTGCCCAAGCTGGCTTGTTGCGTCCGACAAGCGCGCCATGCGGCCCTAACCGCAAACGATAGAAAAATGTTTCCTGGTGGGCGGCGCTATTACGATGCAATCCAGCAAACCAGTTTCGATCAGCTCGCACGGCGGTGAATCATGTGCCAGGGCCTTTGCTAAATGCGCCATTGACACTCAGGCGCACCCGTATCGCTCACCAGGCCTCGGAATGCGGAGAACGTCGGCCTAGAACGCGGCGACGGCGACAGGCGTCTCAGCTTGCATATACTCGTTCCTGCCGCACCGCCTGTAACTCATTTTGCTTCCGACCACGTCGGCCTCGACGTCCCCGAAGGTTCCCCAGGTCATTCGGCAGATACCATCGTCTGACGTCATAGCGCCGGACCAGCACCAGCTGCCCAATTTCATGGGCATTGCTGAGCTTCCAGTCGCCCGCAGTTTCGCCTTCCACCAGTGTCAGGCATCACCCAATTGGGACTCATCCCTCTCACAGTCAATTCGCGGTTGACTTATTTGTCTCCGGCGAAGTGCGACAGCTGCTCGTATCCAGCAGCGTGAGCGATAGTTGATCAAATGCTGCCAATGAGTTTTGATACTGCAATCTTTAGACAGCCGCCTACCATGAATGTGCCATCGCGTTTCGGCGATCGAAGGAGCGAAGCCGGGTGTCCAGTCGTCACTACATATTCCCGGAGAACAGCGAACCTCTGCGGCTATCGCGGCGGCTTGTAGAGGGAATGATCTTCGGAAAGGACGCTCTCCCGCAATACGCCGGCACACGCCAGCGGGTCGTCTCGGTGATAGTTGAGAACGAAGGCACCGCGCCGAATCGGATTCTAGATGCCCAAGGAGCCTATTGGGTTTTCGATGCTGCGGGCGATATCCGAAAGGGCCTCACACGGTCGACTAGCGACATTATGAGCGCCACCTTCAATGATTCCGACAACAAGGGAACGGTGGTGGCACTTCAGCCAAAGCTCTCCAAGAAGAGGGCTGAGGAGGAGCACCGCTGGGTAGTGGGCAAGGCCGAACTCGACAGGATTGCCGCAGACATCTGGCCGAAGGTGAAGTCGGACAAGATGAGATCCGCGCAGGGGGTTCGGTGAAGCGACCGCCGCTTACCTATGATGCTCGGCACGCACTCGACGAGGCTACCGCAAATCTGTGGAAGATTTCGCACGCAGTAGCTGAACTTAAGGAGCCTAGCCTGAAGGGCTTTGCCCATGAGGCTCGTTCGAGAGGTGCCGACCGCCCGGAGCACGAACTTCTCTACCAAGCCATCGCCCAATTGGCAGATCAGCGACTCGAAATTCTGCGACGTCGCAGGACCGGGAAAGGCGTCTGGTATGCCATAGTGGGCGTAATAAAATGGAACGGCGACCACGTAGGCCAGAGCGTAGCCAGGTTCCACGAGAAGTGCGAAGGAAAGCGTTCAGCGGTCGTCGCGGCGAGAAAGCTTCTCGCCGAACATGCCGGTGAATTCGCGGAAAACATGACTGTGGAGGCCGAAGTGCTGACTGACCTTGAATGGCAGGGCAGGCTCCCTGAAGTAGAAGATTGAGGGTCGCGCCATGGCGGGCTACTTGATTTCGGTGTCGCAGATGCGTGGCCAAAGACCGACACATGCTGCCAGGCATATGCATCTGCGGCGGGTTTGACTTTTGATATTGGGATAGGCAGGAAGGCCGCTTGCTGTACAGACGAGCTTATCGGCGAGGTCGAGAATCCTAGTACCGGTCAATGGTAGTGCATCCACAGCAGTCTGATTTCGACAGCCGTCGTCGAGCCGGAGTGCGCACCGCCCTGTGCGGTGAGGCCTCCGTAAGGTCTGGGTATCTGAATGCCGTGTTAGCGCGGGCGCGCCAAACCTTGGCTCGCGCCGGTCAAGGCAGTTAATCAAAAAAATGGGACATCCGGGGTTCGCAGGCATACAGTGTGCCATCGACGGCAACTCTAAGGGCGTCCGTCGGCTGTGAGCGATCAACATGCTTCCGCCCCAATAGGGAGAGGGAGCTATGACAGACTCCAGTTCACAAACTCACACTGCCGCGCAACGCGACACCCGCCAAAATTCCATCTATCGCAATTCGCTGCTGCTTCGAATGTGCTCGGCAGATTTGGCATTGCTGCAACCTCACTTGGAAAGCGTCTCCCTTGGACTGAAGACGCATCTCGAAGTGGCGGGGTCACCAATCAGAACCGTGTACTTCTTCGAGAGCGGTCTCGGGTCAGTGGTGGGCGAACTGCGGCCTGGTATTGAAGCTGAGATCGGAATCATTGGTTGTGAGGGCATGACCGGCTCAGCGCTTATCATGGGCGATGACCGATCAACGCACGATTGTTACGTGCAATTAGAAGCCCGCGCCTTTGTTATCGACGCGGGCCTCTTCACCAAGGCGCTTTTGACAAGCCCAACCCTGCGAACTTTTCTGCTCCGCTACGTTCACTACTTTCACCTCCAGGCAAGCTTCACCGCGCTCAGCAATGCCCGGATGAACATCGTCGATAGGCTCTCAAGATGGCTGGTGATGTGTGATGATCGCGTCGACGGAAACCGCTTGGCGATTACGCACGAGTTCTTATCAGTCATGCTCGGTGTCAGGCGGCCCGGCGTCACCATAGCGCTGCAAATGTTAGAGGGGCAAGGTCTGATACGATCGATGCGAGGAGAGGTCGTTATCCTTGATCGCACGCGTCTGATTGCGCTGGCTGACGGGTCGTATGGCAGGGCTGAAGCCGAATACGCTCGGCTAATCAGCCAACTGCCTTGGCCGCAGGCGCCTGATCGCCAATGAATGTGCTCGAACAGGGAGATGGCCGATCTCCTGCATTGAGGCCATGTCCGGGTAAGCCGCCTAAACAGAGCCTTCACCGCCGACGTTGTCGAGCATCAGATCCAAGACGAAGCTGTCATGCCGGCACCGCTGCATGCGCCGCCCCAGGGAAACCGCCCCTCGCATCCATTCAGGATTCCGAAGCACGATACGGCTGTGCACCACCTTCCGGCCACTGCAAAGGGGACCCGAGATGACTCGGTCCGTAAAGGCGGTTTTCGAAGAGCATCTGAGGCGATATCGAGGAGGATCTTGGGGCGCACTGCCGTCTAACCTCGATTAAGCAGGCATTCATGCGCTGGTTGGAGCAATGGCGAGACTCATTGCACCAGCCCAGTTCAAGGCATGTGCGGACAACCGCTTTGGGCGCCGAACAGATCGATTGGCGGCATAGCCTTATCTTGCCTCACAAGACTTGTGGTCCGGGAAGGCTGTTTCGGGACTTTTCGAAATCAGCGGATCACAGGCTCGCCATGGAAGCGGCGGCGTGATGGAGGAGAAACCCCGAAGCCAACTTCCATCATCAGCCGTGGCCTGTGCGCCGGCACGGTGCCCATATGGAACCCGAACGGATCCTCGACGAAACCGAAACCGGCCTCGCCGGTCAGCGTGACCGGGCTCTGCTTGCCGTACACGTCCAGAATCTCTTGCGCGGGATGGCCGACGACAAGCGTAAGTTGGTGCTTGAGGGCGCGGCGATCATGGCTGCCGCGGACATAGACATGCGGGCCGGTCCCCTCGTCGACGGGCACCAGATAGAAAAAGAACTTCAGCATCCGCCAGTCGTCCAGATCGAAGTGGTATTTGCCGAGCGAAGCCAGGTTCTTGTCGGCGTCCGACGCCTGGCCGGTCGGGAAGCTCCACCAGACGCGCGTTGTGATCAGCGTCGCCTGGCCGCCGAGATAGTGCGCGGCAATATCCATGAGCAGCGGATCGTTTTGGATGGCAACGGCCAAGTTACAGCCCAGAATGCGCTCGAAATAATGAATGACCGCTGAGCAACGGACGGCCAAACCGCGCCTCAGCCACCGCATGCTCCGCCGGCATGAATTCGTGCCGAAACAAGGTGTGCACCTGGCGAATGCGGCTACATCTTCAGCCACCATTGTTGGCAGGACGAGGCCGGGAAAAAGCCCATCCATTCGCAGCGCGTCGACAACGTCCTGGCAATTGATACCGGCAAACATCGTATCCTGGGCTCTTTGCGACCTTCGGACCGGCTTTGCACCACGCCAGTGCATTCTCCGTGCCGGCATGGTGCGCGCCAACATGAACATGGGCAGCCACGCCGGGTTCTCGCGAATATCCGACAGGTAGGTCGGAATGCGTACGGCTATGCGACGCAGCATGCTGCCGTTTCGCGCGATCGTCTCAAGGCTTGCCGCGCCGGCTTTGTCGGGGTTCATAACGGTCATCGGGATCCTCAAGGCATGAATGCACTCATCGACGAAGGTTGGGTCCCAGTGCTTCGCCGCGGAAGAACTGGGCGCTTGCCACGTTTTGTGCAACGCACAATTGCACTCAGAAATGGAGGTTGCGCGTTCGAATAAGACAATCGCAACCGCCCCAATTACCTCAGGAACTGTCTGTAGCCGCCGCCCATCAGGTAGCGGCCACGTTGGATGGCGCGACGTACCTGATCGCGAAGATGGCCACCTGGATGACGCCAATCTTCTTCGACGCGGCGTGTCCCGAACAAGGCAATGGCGACCTCCTGATGAGATGCTCCGGCAAGCGAGCCATCCAAAGCCTGGAGTACGATACGCAGACGCGCTCCGCGGTGTTCCGGCGGAAAGCAAGCAGCTGACAGGCGGGCGCAACCATTGACGTGGTTCAAGAACTGAAGGGCAGCGACATGGAACTTGAGGTGCTGCGGCTGAACGATCGCGTCGACATATAGCCGCAACGGGCGGAGGACGGACGCACCGGAAACGGCGATCTGCAGACTCCGGCAGTTCTCCCTCAGCAGCACGTGCTGCACGCCCGCAGCTGTCAGCAGGATGTCCTTGCAGCATGAGAGCGAAGAAAGGTGAAGCGGTTCAAAATCGTGGTCGAGCCCAAGCGGCTCCGCGGCCGCTCGTAGAATACAGGCGCAATCGCGCGGATCCCAAAAGACCCTCGCCGATGTAGCGTCCGAAAGTGGCGCGTCGGCGAAAAAGAAGGCTCCATTGTCTTAGGAGAGCTGATCCTGTCGTCAACTCGATTATCTGCATGTCGCCTTGGGGTCCGACAATGCAGGCGGACGGTGCCATTTTGGCGTGGTCGCGCTGGAATTGTGGATTGCGCCGAAGAAACTCCCAGGCCCAGCCAGTGCGTGGCAATCGTCTGGCATAGTGGTAAGCGTCGTGGCGACGCCAGTCCGGCCAGCATACAAGGCCGACCGTCGCTTCCTTGGACAGACCAGCATCCTTCATGGCTCAGGTGTCCACTATAGCGCTATGCCGACGGGCCTAGAACCGGTTGCCACAGTACCGGTCCAATCAGACGTCCCCTGCTGCGGATGCGCAAAAGGCTCGCGTGGGAAATCTCGAGAAACCCAGCCACCGCCTCCGTTTTGCCGACGCATTTGGGTTCTCCGATGCGCGACAATGGCCACGTAGCCAGGCGGAGGATCCGCTCCATGCGCGTATCCGTCACCGTTACTATCCGGGTCAGATCCTTGGCCAAGCCGAACTCGATCATGCCCGCGAAGAGCTCGTAGGTCGCCTGGGCCAGCCCGCCCGCAGCCTTGGGCGCCGACGGAGGAAGATCGAGCGCGAAACGACTGCTCTCCCATATGTCGGTGGTCGAGGGCACGACGTCAGCACCCAGCAGCACCGGGAAGGTGTCGCGCAACATTGTGGGTCCGGTGCTGGGCAGAAGACGCACGCAACCGCGAATTCGCCAGTCGGATCCTTTGAGGAGCAGATAGACGGGCTTCAGAGCATCAAACGAATCGGATTCCATCTGGTCTTCGGTATCAACTTCCCAATCGAGCCTTTCCTTGAACACCCGAAACCTGAGCCCGTGCATCTCTTTGAGTTCGCCTGCAAACTCGTTGTAAAAGTCTGGTGTTATCAGTTGCATCATGGTCGCCTCCATGTGGGATGTGTTCCCGCCATCGAAGGGCAAAGCTGACAGCGATGCAGCCTGTAGAGGTTTACAGGTATCGTGGCTGAAGAATCAGGATCTCGTCTGGCCGGAGGCAGCCATGCGTGCAACGGCCTGGTTGATCGTTCGAACGCCAAACTTTGCCTTGGCGTTTTCCAAGTGAAAAGTCACGGTGCGCTTTGAGACGCCGAGAAGCTGGCTGATATCCCAAGCCGACTTGCCGCGCGCCGCCCATTTCAGGCACTCGAACTCCCGCGGGGTGAGCGTTACACCATCCACCACGCGATCATCGGCGAGCCTGCGCCGGACGTGGATATGAAAGTTGATGGCCACCAGCTGCAATGCTTTTTCGTAACGTGCCAGTGACCGCAACAGAAGCGGACGGGACTCGTCGGAAGCAAAGGTCAGGGCAGCAAACCGGCCGAGATGATCATGCATGGACATCGTCAGGCCGCCGCAGATGCCAAACTCAGCCGCACTCTCCAGAATTTGTTGCTGCGAATTCGGCAGACAGTGTCGAGCGCGGTCCACACCCCAATCGAATGTATCCCAGCCTTGCAGCCCGCGCAGGATGACCGGATCAAACCTGTGGTACCGCTGTTGCAGATAACGTGATGTCCAGGATGAAGGATAGTTTGAAATCAATTGGGGGGCGTCGCCGGAGGCCGACGGGTAAGTGAAATAGGCGAATAGCGGGAAGTCGAAGCCGGCTGCAGCGGAGGCCATTGCCTCACAGAGATCGGCAGCATCAACACTTGCAGACAGTTGCTCGACGAAGTTCTCAAACACGCGATGCATTTGCCCTGTGCGTAACCTCCGTTCGCTCAATGCCAGGCAGAGACCTTGTTTTAAACGATCCCGGACGGATACAGCGCGTGCCGAGAACGTGGCTAATCTGTTGAACCAATCCGAAATAGTCTGACGTTGTCTATGAGACGTGTGCCGCCGAGCCAGGCCGCGGCAAGCAACCGTGCCGGTCGATCAAGGCTTGGCATCGGGTGCAGATCTGCCTCTTCGCGAAGTTCCAGGTATTCGACCTCGCGAGCCAGAATTGCTGCGCGAGATTCTGCAAGCGTTGGCAGGACGGGTGAGCCGCGCCCAAGCCGCTCAGCCGTCTTGAGCAGGACCGATGATAGCTTGGGAGCAACAGCGCGTTGCGCTGGCGAGAGCCGCACATTGCGCGATGATAGCGCAAGACCGTCGGCTTCACGGACTGTCGGACAGGCAACAATGGTGATTGGAATATCCAGATCCCGGGCCATGCGCCTGACCAGGTGAATTTGCTGAAAGTCCTTTTCGCCAAAGAAGCCGAAGTCAGCGCTGGTCTGCAGGAAGAGCTTGGCGACGACGGTCGCCACGCCATCGAAATGTCCCGGCCGGAAGGCACCGCACAGGCCCTCGCTGACACCGGACACCGAAACGGTGGTGGCGAAGCCCGCCGGATACATCTCCTCTGCATCTGGCGCATAAAGCAGGTGCGCGCCAACCGGTGCCAGCTTGGCGGCATCCTCGTCCTCGGTGCGCGGATACGCGGCAAGATCGGCCTGGCTATTGAATTGCTTCGGGTTGACGAAGAGCGTCACGATCACACGGTCTGCTTTCTCGAGTGCAGCGCGCACCAGGCTGAGATGGCCCTCATGCAGGACGCCCATGGTTGGCACCACGGCAATCCTCACGCCCTCGCGGCGCCATGCGGCGACGATTTCGCGAAGCTGGTCAACGCTCCTGACGATCGGCACGCTCACGCTGCTTCTCCGCTCTTGGTGGCGTCCGTGTCGGCGGGCTTGGGCGCATCGGCAAACACGTGCTTGGCGGCCGGAAACTGGCGCTCCTTCACCTCGTGCGCATAGGAAGCGATCGCAGCCGCAGCCGCCTCCCCCAGTTCAGCATAGCGCTTGACGAACTTGGGTCGGAAGTCGCCGAAGAGGCCCAGCATGTCGTCGACGACGAGAATCTGGCCGTCACAGGCTGCCGAGGCACCGATGCCAATGGTCGGGGCCGCCACCTCCCCGGTGATCCGGCGGGCGAGCGCCTCAGGAACCTTTTCCAGGACGACCGCAAAGGCGCCCGCTTCGCTCACGGCAAGTGCGTCGCGCCTGATGCGCTCGGCATCCCCGCCCCTGCCCTGCACGCGGTAGCCACCGATGGCGTTGATGGCCTGCGGCGTCAAGCCGACATGAGCCATGACGGGCACGCCGCGTGCGGCGAGGAAGCCGATCGTCTCTGCCATCGTTTCGCCGCCTTCGAGCTTGACGGCCGTGCAGCCGGTCTCCGCCATGACGCGCGCAGCATTTCGGAAAGCCTGCTCTGGGCTTTCTTCGAAGGAACCGAACGGCAGGTCGACGACCATCAGCGCCTGCTTGATGCCACGGCGAACCGCCTGGCCATGCGTGATCATCATCTCCAGCGTGACACCGAGCGTCGAGGGCAGACCGTGGAGAACCATGCCGACGCTGTCGCCGACGAGCACCACATCACAATGGGGATCGACAAGCCGCGCGACTGGGGTGGTATAGGCGGTAAGGCAGACGAGCGGCGTCCCACCTTTGCGCGAACGAATATCCGGCGGTGTGATCGCCTTGGTATCACCAAACGCGCTCAATGGATCCTCCTTCCCCTACGTTACCAACCGCGGGTGTCGCCTTTCGCACATTTTTGTGCAGGTGCGAAGAGCAAAAAAATGGCCGTGCAGCTGTGGGGTGTTGACGTGCCGACAGGCGCGCTTACACTAAATCGATTAAGTGCCCCCCCGAGCTGGCAAACCAATTCGCGAACATGGACGATCAGGCAATACGACTCAGGAAAGACAGAGCCGCCTTCAAGGCCGACGACGTCAAAGTGGACCTGATCGCCCTTGTCGTCGCCGTAAACGACAGTGAACCCTGTGTCCTCACCATCGGCCAGGCAGACACCTTGCCCTCCGGTCCCTTTGCGCTTGAGCACCGATCGCTGCAATCCGGCTTGAGGGGGTGGGTCGAGCAGCAGACCGGCCATCGGCTGGGGTACATTGAGCAACTCTACACGTTCGCTGATCGGGATCGCATCGGCGCCGAGCGCCAGCAGCGCGTCATCTCCATCAGCTATCTTGCATTGACCCGCAAGGAACAGGCAGCGGGCTCGCCCAAGTGCGGATGGCAGAATTGGTATGAATATTTTCCATGGGAGGACCACCGCTCCGGCACGCCTCCGGTCGTGCTGGACGTTCTGCGACCACGCCTGATTGAATGGGCAAACGGCGTCCGCGATGCGGCCACGCGACGTGAACGCTGGCAGCGGGCGACGATAGCCTTCGGCTTCGACGACCGCCTTTGGAACGAGGAACTCACGCTTCAACGCTATGAGTTAGTCTACGAAGCAGGCCTGGTCCAAGAGGCCGTAAGAGGGCGGGACGCGGCGCCCCCTCCGCTGGTGCCCAGCAAGTCCATGGTCGCCGATCATCGCCGCATCGTGGCGACCGGCATTGCGCGGCTGCGCTCCAAGATCAAATACCGGCCGGTCGTCTTTGAGCTGATGCCGCCGGTCTTCACGCTTTTGCAGCTGCAGCGAACCGTGGAGGCGCTCGCCGGCAGACTCATCCACAAGCCGAACTTTCGCCGACTGATCGAACAGCAGGAGCTGGTCGAGGAGACCGGAGAGGCCACTACTGAGACCGGCGGCCGGCCAGCGAAGCTTTTCCGTTTCCGCCACGCCGTTCTCGACGATAGGCTCATCGCCGGGACAAAATTGCCGCTGGCGCGGGGTTGACATCCCTTATACTCACAGCAAGTATATGCTGGTTATTTTCAATTAGAGTATAAGCGGGAGAGGGTTGATGAGCGCCATGCTGCCTGCGGCCGCGTTGCTCTACGAGCGCGTCCGGCGAGTGATCCCGCCGATCGAATGGCCGGCTTTCGTCGACGATATCGAGGCGATCCTTGCACTGAAGCGCGAGCGCAACGCCATCATCCTGGCGCACAACTATCAGACGCCCGAGATTTTCCATTGCGTGGCCGACATCGTCGGCGACAGCTTGGCATTAGCCCGCACGGCTGCGACGATCGAGGCGCAAGTCATCGTGCTGGCCGGCGTCCATTTCATGGCCGAAACGGCCAAGCTCCTTAATCCGGACAAGACCGTGCTCATTCCGGATCTCAGCGCCGGTTGCTCGTTGGCGGAATCAATCACGGCAGAAGACGTGCGCTTGATGCGCCAGCGTTATCCCGGCGTTCCGATCATTACTTATGTAAACACGTCGGCCGAAGTGAAAGCCGAGTCGGATATCTGCTGTACATCCGGCAACGCCAAGGCGGTCGTCGAATCCCTTGGGGTTCTCCGGGTGATCATGCTGCCGGACGAATATCTGGCCCAGAATATCGCCGCCCAGACCGATGTACAGATCATCGCCTGGAAAGGGCATTGCGAGGTGCATGAGCGCTTTACACCGGCCGACATCCGCGAGTTGCGCGAAAGCCATCCCGGCGTGGTCGTGCTCGCCCATCCCGAATGCCCGCCCGACGTCGTGGCTGAAGCAGATTTTTCCGGCTCGACGGCTGCCATGTCCGACTATGTCGAAGGGCAAAGGCCGCCACGTGTCGTGCTGATGACGGAATGCTCGATGAGCGACAACGTCGCGTTAGCGCACCCAGAGGTCGAGTTCATCCGGCCCTGCAATTTGTGCCCGCACATGAAGCGGATCACGCTTGCCAACATCCGCACGGCGCTCGAGCAGAACCAACATGTCGTAACCATCGAACCCGGGATCGCCGGGCGCGCGCGGCTTGCGGTCGAACGGATGCTGGCAGTTTGAGCGCCGACCTCCGCAGCTTCTTCGGGCGTCCCATCATCATCGGCGGCGGCATCGCCGGACTGATGACCGCGCTTCAACTGTCGCCGGAGCCGGTGCTTCTTCTGTCAAGGTCGCTGCTGGGAGCTGACAATTCGAGCACCTGGGCACAGGGGGGTCTGGCTGCAAGTTTCGGCGAAGACGACGAGCCGGCAATGCACCTGGCCGATACGCTTGCTGCCGGGGATGGTCTCTGCGACAGAGACGTGGCGAGCCGCATCCTCCAAGCCGCGCCCAAGGCGATAGAGGGGCTTGCGGCCTTTGGGGTTCCCTTTGACCGCACGCCGAAAGGATCACTGTGCCTCGGATTGGAGGCCGCACACAGCCGACGTCGCATCGTTCATGCGCATGGGGACGGCACCGGGCGTGAGATCATGCGTGCCCTGATCGCGGCTGTGCGTTCCACTCCGTCGATAGTTGTCGTGGAGGGCGTGGAAGCGCGCCGGCTGGCCGTGCGAGAGAATGCGATCCGGGGCGTCTGGGCGAGCTGTTCGATCGGACCTTTCTTCTTCGGCTCACGGCGGGTCGTCCTCGCCACCGGTGGCATCGGGGGACTGTTTCTCGACACCACGAACCCTTGGGGAAGTTGCGGACAAGGCCTTGCACTTGCGGCCCGCGCTGGAGCTGTCCTAGCCGACCTCGAATTCATCCAGTTCCACCCGACCGCGCTTGACGGCCCGGAACGCCCTATGGCGCTGGTCAGCGAGGCTGTCCGAGGCGAAGGTGCTGCCCTGATCGATGAAACCGGCCAGGCTTTTCTCCAGAGCGTGCCAGGGGCGGAACTTGCGCCTCGCGATGTCTTGGCCCGGGCCGTGTGGAACCATCTTGCGGACGGCCACCGTGTTTTTCTCGACGCCCGACAACGGCCTGGCCCGGCATTCGCTCGACATTTCCCGACAATCGCATCAGCCTGTCGTGGAGCGGGCATCAATCCCGCCCGCGATCTCATCCCCATTCGGCCGGCCCAACACTACCACATGGGTGGCGTTGCAGTGGACAGCTCCGGCAGAACCTCCGTCAAGGGGCTGTGGGCCTGCGGCGAAGTCGCTTCGACAGGACTGCATGGCGCCAACAGGCTCGCCAGCAATTCCTTGACAGAAGCCATCGTGTGCGCCCGCTGGGTCGCTGAAAGTGTCGCCGGGACGCCTGCGCGCAGAACAAGGCCTGCGTTTGCGAACGTTTACCCACCGCCCGCTCCGATACGCGTGCGTGTTTTCCTGTCGCGCGCACTCGGCATCGTCCGGGACGGTGAAGGGTTGAAAGCAGCCGCGCGTGCCTTATTGCCGCTCGCCGAAAGCAAGGATGCGGTCTCGGATCCGGCGGCTGTCGGGCTAATGATCGCGGTTGCCGCCTTGTTGCGCGAAGAAAGCCGCGGCGCTCATTACCGGACAGATTTTCCTCATCATGCGACTGCCGCCCGACGGTCCGAAATCACCCTCGAAGCCGCCTTGGCTACAGCGCGGGGACTCGGACACTCGCCAAGTCTCGAAGGGCCGAAGTGATGACACTTTCACCGCTACCCACGGTCGTGCTTGAGCCGCTTGTACGGGCAGCTCTTCTTGAAGATCTTGGCAGAGCCGGCGACTTGACCACGCAGGCCATCGTCCCGAAGGAATACCAAGCGGGAACCGTGTTGGTGGCGCGACAGTCCGGAGTTGTCGCCGGCCTCGATCTGGCGATGCTCGCTTTCGGCTTGATTGATCCTGCTGTCGAAATCTCGGTGGAGCGCGCAGACGGCTGCAATGTCGTGGATGGAGAGATCATTGCATCAGTGGTTGGCCCGGCCCGGGCCATTCTCACAGCCGAAAGGACGGCACTCAATTTTTTGTGCCATCTGAGCGGCATCGCCACGGCAACGGCATCGATCGTCGCTGCGGTTCGTGGGTATGGCGCGAAGATCGTCTGCACCCGCAAGACGACGCCCGGATTGCGGGCAGTCGAAAAGTATGCCGTGCGCGCAGGTGGCGGGTCCAATCACCGCTTCGGTCTGGACGATGCAATTTTGATCAAGGACAACCACATCGCCATCGCAGGCGGCGTCCGCCCAGCGCTCGAGCGAGCACGAAGAGCGGCCGGTCATCTCGTCAAGATCGAAGTCGAGGTCGATACTCTGGCCCAGTTGGAGGAGGTACTTGGCTTCGCTCCCGATGCGGTTCTGCTCGACAACATGTCCCTCCCCGATCTTCGCCGCGCCGTCGCAATGGTCGGTGGCCGCGCTATCACCGAGGCTTCTGGCGGGATCACGTCCCATACAGCGCGGGCGGTTGCCGCGACCGGCGTTGATCTGATTTCGGTCGGCCGACTCATCCACAGCGCGCCGATCCTGGATATCGGCCTCGACCATCGGGGCTCATGATTGTCTGAGTCAGGATTGGGTCAACTGTCCTCTCCGATCGTCAACAGTCAGATAGCAAAGACCCCGCAAGACAGACCGGAGGAACAGCATGGACATGCAAACGGCAAGTTCAACGCAGACATCGCCACAGGCTCAATCCCCTGACCCCGGAGCGTGGACCCTGGAGAAGGCTCAGGCACTTTACCATGCCCCCTTCAACAATCTCCTCTTCCTGGCGCAAACGGTGCACCGCCAGAATTTCGATCCAAACAAGGTCCAGCTCAGCCGGCTGCTCAGCATCAAGACGGGAGGATGCCCGGAGGATTGTGGC
The DNA here is from genome assembly GCF_040321735.1 of Mesorhizobium sp. M0293. Taxonomy (NCBI): domain Bacteria; kingdom Pseudomonadati; phylum Pseudomonadota; class Alphaproteobacteria; order Hyphomicrobiales; family Phyllobacteriaceae; genus Mesorhizobium; species Mesorhizobium sp. M0293. The sequence continues at coordinate 6,671 of NZ_JAMYSA010000004.1, read as the reverse complement.
TATTGCAGCCAGTCGGCGCGTCACGAAACCGGCCTGAAGGCGTCGAAGCTGATGGAGGTCCGGCGCGTCATCGCCGAGGCGACCAAGGCGCGTGATGCCGGCGCCACGCGTTATTGCATGGGCGCGGCCTGGCGAAACCCCAAGGCGCGCGACATGGATGCGGTGGTGGCGATGGTCGAAGGCGTCAAGGCGCTGGGCATGGAGACCTGCATGACGCTCGGCATGCTCGATCTTGAGCAAGCCGCTCGACTGAAGCAGGCGGGCCTCGACTACTACAACCACAACATCGATACGTCGGAACGCTACTACAGCGAGATCATCAGCACGCGCGGCTATGCCGAGCGGCTCGACACGCTTGAGCAGGTTCGTCGATCCGGCATCAAGGTCTGCTGCGGCGGTATTGTCGGCATGGGCGAAGATCCGGTGGACCGGATCGACATGCTGGTTACGCTGGCGAACCTACCCGAGCCGCCGGAAAGCGTCCCGATCAACATGCTGATCCCGATCGCCGGCACCCCGCTTGCCGATGCCAAGCCTATTGAGCCGATCGAATTCGTGCGCGTGATCGCCCTGGCGCGCATCATGATGCCGAAATCGCATGTGCGTCTTTCCGCCGGCCGCACCGCCATGACCGACGAGATGCAGGCGCTGTCCTTTTTTGCCGGTGCCAACTCGATTTTCGTCGGCGACACGCTGCTGACGGCGGACAATCCCGGTGAGGACAAGGATAGCCTTCTGTTCCGCCGTCTCGGCATTGAGCCGATGGAACTCGAGGCGCAATGAACGGGGCACCGCTTGCCCGCTATGACGCGACCTTGCAGGGACTGGCCCGCAAGGACCGGCTGCGGACGCTTGCGCCGCGCGCAGGTCTCGATTTCTCGTCGAACGACTATCTCGGGCTGGCCTCGTCCAGGAGACTTGGCGATGCTGTTGTGGCGGCGATTGCGCGGGGCACGCCGGTTGGCGCCACCGGGTCGCGGCTGTTGCGCGGCAATGCACCGGAACACGAGCAGCTCGAGGCAGACGCGGCGGCATTCTTTGGAGCCGACCGCGCGCTGTTCTTCGGCAGCGGCTACATCGCCAACTTCGCTCTGCTGAGCGCCCTGCCGCGGAAGGGCGATCTTTTGGTTCTCGATGAGCTCGCCCATGCCAGCATGCATGAGGGTGCGCAGGCCGGGCGCGCACAGTTCGTGCTGGCCGCGCACAACGATGCCACCGCTGTTGAGGATGCGATCACACGTTGGCGCGCCGCAGGCGGCATGGGATGCGTCTGGATCGCGGTGGAGAGCCTTTACAGCATGGATGGCGACTGCGCGCCTTTGGAGAGCCTGGTCGCGCTTGCCGATCGGCACGGCGCATTCATCGTCATTGACGAGGCGCATTCGACCGGCGTCTGGGGACCGGACGGCCGGGGGCTTGCCGCCGCTTTCGAGGGCCGCGACAACATCGTCGCGCTCCACACCTGCGGCAAGGCGCTCGGCGCATCTGGTGGGCTCGTGACCGGGCCGAGGGCACTGTGCGAGTATCTGATCAACCGTTGCCGGCCATTCATCTACGCCACCGCGCCATCGCCGCTGATGGCAGTGGCAGTGCGCGAAGCACTCGCAATGCTCGCCGACGAGCCTATGCGGCGTGTTCAGCTGCATGAACGCGTTGCCCTCGCCGGCCGCCAGCTGGCCGAGCGCTGCGGCGTGATACCCAGCGGCTCGCAGATCCAGCCCCTCGTAATCGGCGATATCAGGCGCACCATGGCAGTGGCGGCGCGCCTGCAGGCCCGCGGCTTCGACATACGCGGTATTCGTCCTCCGACCGTGCGCACGTCGCGGCTGCGCATCTCACTGACGCTCAATATCGGCGAAGCCGACATTTCCGCCATGGTCGAGGCGCTGGTCGAGGTGTTGGCCCAAACATCACCGGAGGCGGTATGACCCAACGCATCGTCATCACCGGAACCGACACGGGAGTTGGCAAGACCGTGTTTGCGGCTGGGCTCGCCGGTTCGCTCGACGGCTTTTACTGGAAACCGGTGCAATCGGGCCTCGACGGCGAGACCGACAGCGAAGTGGTCGCGCGGCTTGCCGGCTTGCCCTCAGAGCGCGTGCTGCCGGAAGCCTACCGCTTGCGGAGCCCGCTGTCGCCGCATCGTTCGGCCGAGATCGACGGCGTGGCGATCAAGGCTGCCGATCTTGCTTTTCCCGTCCTACCGACGCCGCTCGTCATCGAAGGCTCCGGCGGCCTGATGGTGCCGCTCAACCGGCGCACAAGGCTCATCGACATCTTCGCTGAATGGCGGCTGCCCGTTATTCTGTGCGCCCGCACCACGCTCGGCACCATCAACCACACCTTGCTCTCGATCGAGGCGCTCCGCGCCCGATCCATCCCGTTGGCCGGCATCGCTTTCATCGGCGATGAGATGGCCGATACGCAACGGACCATCGTGGAATTCAGCGGTGCGCCGCAGCTCGGCAGGCTGCCGCACCTCGATCTGCTGACCGGCAAGACACTGAGGGACGCAATGATTGCCGGCTTCGCCTTCGCCTCGATTACTGGAGGTGACTGATGTCGCAGTCTCATGTGTGGCATCCCTTCACCCAGCACGCGCTCGAGCCTGCGATCCCAGAAATCGTCCGGACTGAAGGCGCCTATCTCCGCAGGGCCGACGGCGCCCGCATCCTGGACGCCATCTCCTCCTGGTGGGTCGTCACACATGGCCACCGCCATCCCCGCATCATGAAGGCAATCGAGACAACCGCGTCGAGCCTCGACCAGATCATCTTTGCGGGCTTCACGCACGAGCCGGCAGAGCGCTTGGCCAAGGCGCTTGTCGGCCTCGCTCCCGCTGGACTCGACTGGGTGTTCTATTCCGACAGTGGCTCGACCTCGGTCGAAGTAGCGCTGAAGATGGCGCTCGGTTATTTCCGCAATATCGGCGCCCCACGCTCGCGCATCGTCGTCATGGATCACAGCTATCATGGCGACACGATCGGCACGATGAGCGTCGGTGCGCGTGGCGTGTTCAACGCCGCCTACGAACCCTTGCTGTTCGAGGTCGCCACCATCCCCTTTCCGGCAGCGGGGCGCGAGCAAGAGACGCTGGATCGTTTAGAGGCTGTGACCCGCGATCGACGAGCCGCAGCCTTAATCGTCGAGCCGCTGGTGCTGGGCGCCGGCGGCATGCTGATGTATCCGGCTTCAGTTCTGGCCGAATTGAAGAAGATCACTGAGGCCTCCGGCACGCTGCTGATCGCCGACGAAGTGATGACCGGCTGGGGGCGGACCGGAACCATGTTCGCCTGCGAGCAGGCATCGATCTCTCCAGATATCCTGTGCACCTCGAAAGGCCTGACCGGCGGCGCCATCCCGCTGGCCGTAACGCTTGCCACCGATGCCATCTTCCAGGCTCATTATTCCGAGGACCGGAAGAAGACGTTTTTCCATTCGAGCTCCTACACCGCCAACCCGATTGCCTGCGCGGCAGCACTTGCCAATGTCGAGATCTGGCGGGACGAGCCGGTGGCCGAGCGGATAACGGCATTGAGCGCGATGCAGGCCGCCGGGCTGCAACGGTTTCGGGACAATCCATTTTTTGCCAACAGCCGCGCGACCGGCACGATCGCGGCGCTCGACCTGCGAACCGGTTCCGCAGGTTATCTCGCCGAGATTGGTCCGAAGCTGCGTGCGTTCTTCCTCGAGCGCGGCCTGCTTGTGCGCCCGCTCGGCAATGTCCTCTACCTTCTCCCGCCCTATTGCATGGCAGGCGACGAGCTCGAGCGACTCTATGACGCCATCGAGGGGGCGGGCGAACGCTTCGGGTCCAGGCCATGAGCAAGTCGTCGCGCATTCTCGGGTTTGGCCATCATGCGCCTGGGCGAAAGGTGGCGAATGCCGAAATCGAGAGCAATCTCGGTCTTGATCCAGGCTGGATCGAAAGGCGTACCGGGATACGGTCGCGCTTCTGGGCAACCGACGAAGACACGCTGTCTGGTCTTGCTGCGCAGGCCGGCGACATGGCGCTGGCGAACGCCGGTATTGCGCGCCACGACATCGGTCTGCTGTTGCTTGCCACCTCGACGCCCGACCATCTTCTGCCGCCGAGCGCGCCGCTGGTCGCACACAAGCTTGGCCTTGGCAGCGCAGGCGCGGTGGATCTGACAGGCGCCTGCGCCGGCTTCATCTATGCGCTGATGTTTGCGGACGGATTTACCCGCCTGCACGGCAAAGCGAGCCTTGTTATCGCCGCCAATATCCTCAGCCGCCGCATCAATCCAGCCGAGCGCGCAAGCTCGGTCCTGTTTGCCGATGCCGCCGGCGCCCTGGTGATCGGTCAGTGCGATGATGCTGATCGGGGCATTCTCGGTGCCTCGGTGGCTTCGGACGGCTCGCGATACGGGCTGATCCAGATTCCCGCAGGAGGAAGCAACAAGCCGTTCCACGGTGACCTCGATCTCGCGCAAACCCGAATGAGGATGACGGACGGCCGCGAAGTGTTCGCAAAGGCCGTCGAGATGATGACCAATTGCTCGATAAGCGCGCTAGCCGCTGCCGGAGTGCGGCCACACGATCTCGGCCGGTTCGTGCCCCATCAGGCCAATACTCGGATTTTCGACGCGGTCGGGAGGAACCTCGGCATCGCGGACCAAGCAATTGTCAAGACGATTGCCGAATACGGCAACTCTTCGGCCGCGACGATCCCGCTGTCGCTCTCGCTCGCCAACCAGACGGAGCCATTCCAGCCTGGAGAGAAAATCCTTCTGTCGGCGGCGGGTGCGGGTCTCAGCGGCGGCGCTCTCGTGGTTGGAATCTAGCCGGCCGGCTCACGCGCGCAGGACTGGTCATGAATGGGAATAGGGCAACAGAACCAATGCCAAAATGGCCTTCTGAAGCTCGACATGACCGAGCTGACGCAGCACGACCCCGTGCGAGCCTCTGGATGAGATCAAATGCATCACCTGTTGCATCATTCGTGCCATCTGAATAAAGCTCAAATACAAAGGGTGAGCCGCCCCATATATGTCTGATACCCGACATTGTTCACATAAAAGGCTCGATGCTTACACGCTCTTTGCTCTCTTCTCTTTGCTGTCTGCTCTTTTCTCTTTGCTCTTTGCTCTTTCGTCTTGACTAGCAGGAGCATGCGGCTTATCTCATTGCCGCGTTAGCACTCGCTTCCGCTGAGTGCTAAGCACGCTCCGGCAACGGAGAACCGTTCAACATCCGCACCAAGGACATCCAAAAATGGCAAAGTCGAATTTCCGGCCGCTGCTTGACCGCGTGGTCGTTCGCCGGGTCGAATCCGAATCCAAGACCGCCGGCGGGATCATCATCCCGGATACGGCGAAGGAAAAGCCGCAGGAAGGCGAGATCATCGCCGTCGGCTCCGGCGCTCGTGACGAAGCAGGCAAGCTGGTCCCGCTGGACGTCAAGGCCGGCGACCGCATCCTGTTCGGCAAGTGGTCGGGTACCGAAGTCAAGCTCAATGGCGAAGACCTTCTGATCATGAAGGAATCCGACATTATGGGCATCATCGGCTGATATCAGGCCTTTCCTTCGCACCATCAAATCTGAATTTCGGGCGAGATGCCCAGGAGTAAAAAAATGGCTGCCAAAGACGTAAAATTCTCCCGCGATGCCCGCGAGCGCATGCTTCACGGCATCAACATCCTCGCCGACGCGGTGAAGGTCACCCTCGGCCCCAAGGGCCGCAACGTCGTCATCGACAAGTCGTTCGGCGCACCGCGCATCACCAAGGACGGGGTCACCGTCGCCAAGGAAATCGAACTTTCCGACAAGTTCGAAAACATGGGCGCGCAGATGATCCGCGAAGTTGCTTCGAAGACCAACGACATCGCCGGTGACGGCACCACAACCGCGACCGTTCTGGCGCAGTCGATCGTCCAGGAAGGCAACAAGGCCGTTGCCGCCGGCATGAACCCGATGGACCTGAAGCGCGGCATCGATCTGGCCGTGACCGAAGTCGTCGCGGCGCTCGGCAAGGCTGCCAAGAAGATCAAGACCTCCGAGGAAGTTGCCCAGGTCGGCACGATCGCCGGCAATGGCGACGAGTCGGTCGGGAAGATGATCGCGGAAGCGATGCAGAAGGTCGGCAACGAAGGCGTCATCACGGTTGAGGAAGCCAAGACCGCCGAGACTGAACTCGAGGTCGTCGAAGGCATGCAGTTCGACCGCGGCTATCTCTCGCCCTACTTCGTCACCAACGCCGACAAGATGGTTGCCGAACTGGAGGACGTCTACATCCTCCTGCACGAGAAGAAGCTCTCCAACCTGCAGGCGATGCTGCCGGTCCTCGAAGCCGTCGTGCAGACCTCGAAGCCGCTGCTCATCATCTCGGAAGACGTCGAAGGCGAGGCGCTCGCCACGCTGGTCGTCAACAAGCTGCGTGGCGGCCTTAAGATCGCCGCCGTCAAGGCGCCGGGCTTCGGTGATCGCCGCAAGGCCATGCTGGAAGACATCGCCATCCTCACCGGTGGCCAGGTCATCTCCGAAGACCTCGGCATCAAGCTCGAGAACGTCGGCCTCAACATGCTCGGCCGCGCCAAGAAGGTGTCGATCTCCAAGGAGAACACCACCATCGTCGACGGCGCCGGCAAGAAGGCCGAGATCCAGGGCCGCGTTGCCCAGATCAAGCAGCAGATCGAAGAGACCACTTCGGA